>JAUVAG010000347.1 GCA_030591825.1 Dethiosulfatibacter sp. | reverse complement strand
TCATGTTTATTGTAGTTCCTTCGTTGTAGAAGGTATTGGCAGGATATTCCTCTGCAGAATTGCAAAGTATGACAAAATCGGATTTCATGCATTTTATTTCCATCTTATTGTTTTCATCTGTTGTGATTTCTATGTTTGAATTTGATGGAAGCTTTCTTATAAAGTCACTAATAAGCCTTGCATTAACTACTATTGCACCTTCTACCATTGATTGACAATCTATGGTGGTCTTTATTCCAAGATCAAGGTCTGTTGCAGTCAAGCTTAGCTTATTGTTTTCAACTTCTATAAGGATGCCTGTAAGTATGGGGGTGGTGGTTCTTACTGATACTGCTTTTTGGACAATGCCAATGGCTTTGGACAAAGCACTTTGATTAACATTACATTTCATATATATCCTCCTGTCTTTTCATAGTTAGCTTGGTTATTTGCAAGTTCTCCGTCACATCATGGCTTATGCGCCATTCTCAAGAAAGTTAAATAATTACAAATTTTTGCAAGAAATGCAATCCAACTTTCATGCAAACTTTTCCTTGCCAACGAAATCTGTCAACACTGAAAACTCAACCTAGTAGTTTTGTGTTGTTTATAACTCATATATATAATAAATATTTTAGTAATAGTAGTAGGGCCTGTGGATTTGTTGATAACCTGTTGAATAGAACAGAGTGAATTATTACGGCGTTTTTTGCTTTGTGGATAAAAAATAACAACAATTTTTGTTATTTTTTATCCACACCTTATTAACACCTTGTCAATAGACTTGTTAAATAAGCTCTGCTTCAAGGTCTTCTATCTGTTTTTTGAGCTCTATACTGTTCTGTAGCTCTCTATCAATCTTGTTACAGGCGTGAAGAACAGTTGAATGATCACGTCCTCCGAATTCTTCTCCTATCTTTGGAAGTGAATGGCTCGTATGTTTCCTTATAAGATACATTGCTACCTGCCTTGGATAGGAAATGCTTTTAGGTTTTTTCTTTGAATTCATGTCGGTTATTGAAATATCAAAATAGTTTGACACTGAATTCTTTACAATCTCTATAGTTACTACCTTCTTCTTGTCAGAAATGAGATGCTTCAAGGCTTCCTGTGCAAGGTCGATAGTGACTTCCTTATTTGTAAGGGAGGAATATGCATAGAGTCTTATTAGTGCTCCTTCAAGCTTTCTGATGTTTGACTGGATGTTGTTTGCAATATAATCAATGACTTCGTTAGATACTCCGTAGTTTTCATCCTCTGCCTTTTTTCTCAGTATTGCAATCCTTGTTTCAAGATCAGGCGGCTGTACATCTGCTGTTAGACCCCACTCGAACCTTGATCTAAGCCTGTCTTCCAATGTTGGAATTTCACTTGGAGGTCTGTCAGATGAAATTATTATCTGTTTATTGTCGCCGTGCAGGGTGTTGTATGTATGGAAAAACTCCTCCTGAGTCCTTTCCTTTCCTGCAATGAACTGTATGTCATCTACAAGAAGCACGTCTATTTTTCTGTATTTATTCCTGAATTCACCATTTTTGTCGTCCTTGATTGAATTGATCAGGTCGTTGGTGAATTTTTCAGAAGTTACATATAATATGTTGGAATCGGGATTGTTTTGGCTTATATAGTGCCCGATTGCATGCATAAGGTGGGTTTTACCCAGTCCAACTCCTCCGTAAAGGAATAGTGGATTATATGCCGATGCCGGTGATTCAGCTACTGCAAGTGATGCAGCGTGTGCAAATCTGTTGCTGCTGCCAATTATAAATGAGTCGAATTTGTATTTTGGATTTAATGAAGGAATTGAACTGTTTTCCATGGTGAACTGGTTCCTTTTGTATTTAACAGGTCTTGTTTTTTCCTCTATTTCTTCTCCTGGTATGAGTATCTTGACTTCAATATTTTCATTATTAAGGATATAACTAAATGCATTCTTCAAAAGAGTAAGATATCTTTTAGCAAGCATGTCCCTCAAAAACTCCTCCGGAGCCAAGAGATATGCAATATTGTTGACTAAAGACACAGGCTTTATAGGTTTAAACCATGTGCTGAAACTTACTTCATTCAAATCTTCCTTAATAATATTAAGAACTTCAATCCATATTTCATTAATATTATTGTTCATAAAAACCTCCACAAAACGATGATACTGTTGATAAATAAAATGCATATATGATGAATCAACATGTTGTTCTCATGTTATAATAAATGTATACACAGCGTTACATGTTGAAAAGATGCAAAACTAAAAAATTATCCACAACCGAGGCCAGATAATTCCTAATAACATTAAAGTTATCCACAACTAGAACAATTCTACCAAACTTTATCCACAATTTCAATGGAATAAAAAAATATATTTGCATATTTCCAATAAATATATTATAGTAACACGTGTAAAAATGAATTGTACAAAGGAGAAATTTATGAAGCTGCCCAATTTAAAGATTGGAAATTTTAATGCACAGATTCCAATTGTATTAGGTGGGATGGGAATAGGAGTCACAAGATCGAAGCTTGCGTCTGCTGTAGCCAATGAAGGTGGAATAGGAGTAATGTCCGGTATCCACATGGGTTACGACCAACCTGATTTC
>JAUVAG010000170.1 GCA_030591825.1 Dethiosulfatibacter sp. | reverse complement strand
GGGATCGGGTTCAAATGGATCAGTCATCGTTAATACCTGGGAAGTATACAATGGAGTTTCCTTCAGGGTGGACGACTACTTCAGGGCATATGATTCCCCCTATGAAAGCTGGGTTGACCACAAGAAACTTCTCCTTGAATTGGAAAGATACGCAGGATTCAGAGATATCATGTATGACTATACACTGGGAGCCTTTGCCATAAGACGTGCAGGATATGCAACAGATCCTGACTATCCAATCAAGCTCATTTACATAATCAACCACTACGACCTCATTGACCTTGACAGGATTTCAATATAATATATTTTCAAATAAACAATGAAGCCAGCCCTTTGGGGCTGGCTTTTCATCGTTCAGGAACATTCATTATGTAAACACCCTTTCCCTAAAATGAATTTGATTGAAACATCACAGTAAGGTATAATTAAATAAGACAATTTTTTCACACACCAAGTTGATACAGCATAGTTTCTTTTTTAATATTTGAAATACAATATTTTTCGGAGGTAAAACTTATGACGGTTAAATTATCTGAAGACAAAATGTATGAAACTCTGGCACAGGTTATCAGCGACTACGACGCAAATGAAAACAACCTCATACAGATTCTTCACATGGCACAGGTTATTTTCGGATTCATTCCCATGGAGGTAGAAAAGTACATTTCCCGGGAAATGGACATACCCTATTCAAGGGTGTCTGGCGTAGTTTCCTTCTATTCTTTCTTTTCCACACAACCCAAAGGTGAATATATGATAAGTGTCTGTCTAGGCACAGCCTGCTATGTCAGAGGCGGCAAAAAGGTCCTTGAGAAAATCAAGGAAATGACAGGTATAGACGTTGGAGAGACCAGTGATGATGGACTTTTTTCACTTCAGGTAATGCGATGCATAGGAGCCTGCGGCCTGGCCCCTGCCATCTTGATAAACGACAAGGTGTACAAACAGCTTAATCCAACAAAGGTTGAAAAGATACTCAATACCTATATGAAAGGAGATGCTGTCAATGTCGAAAACAATTAAAAGTGCAGAAGAATTGAAAAAGATATCCATAGCTTTTAATGACAACTTAAAGAAATATACCCATACCATAAACCTGTGTTATGGTGCAGGTTGCCTTTCATCTGACAGTAAATCCATAGGCGAGGCCTTGGAAGCAGCACTGGAAAAATCAGGAATGAATGAATCCGTTAAGGTAAACGATACAGGCTGTATGGGCATGTGTGCAGAAGGGCCCATGATAGTCGTCAATCCAGGTATGACACTCTATTGCAGACTGACCGAAAATAGTATCAATGAGATAGTGGATTCTCATATAGTCAAAGGAAAAATATTGGAAAAACATTGCTATTTTGACAAGAAAACAAAGCAGCCCGTTCCAAAGATGAATGATATAGAATTCTATAAAAAACAATACAAGATTGTTCTGAAAAACTGCGGAAGGATTGATTTCAATTCTCTAGATGAATATATAGCCAACGATGGATATACAGCCATAGAGAAGGTTCTTTCCTCCATGTCCCAGGAAGAAACCATAGACGTGATCTCAAAATCAGGATTAAGGGGAAGAGGCGGAGGAGGATTTCCTACAGGATTGAAATGGAAATTAGCTCTGAAATCAGAAAGCAATCAAAAATATGTGATTTGCAATGCCGACGAAGGAGATCCTGGGGCATTCATGGATAGAAGCCTTATTGAAGGGGATCCCCATTCAGTAATCGAGGGCATGATGATTGCAGGATACAGCATTGGAGCAGACAAGGGTTTCGTTTACGTAAGAGCCGAGTATCCCCTGGCAATCGACAGGCTTGGAAAAGCAATACAAAAAGCTAGGGAAACAGGTCTTCTAGGTGAGAATATCTTCAATTCTGGATTTGATTTCGACATTGAAGTGAGAATAGGTGCCGGAGCATTTGTATGCGGTGAGGAAACAGCTCTCATGAATTCCATCGAAGGACGAAGAGGAGAGCCGAGGCAGAAACCTCCATATCCTTCAGATGAAGGATTATTCAAAAAACCTTCCATAATCAACAATGTAGAAACATTTGGAAACATAGCCTCAATCATATTGAAGGGTGCCCAATGGTTTGCCAGTATAGGCACTGAAAAAAGCAAGGGAACAAAAATATTCGCCCTTGCCGGAGACATTAACAATACAGGAATCATTGAAGTGCCCATGGGCATTTCACTTGGAGAAATTGTATACGATATCGGCGGTGGAATACCCTCTCAGAAAGAATTCAAGGTTGTCCAGACGGGAGGACCTTCTGGAGGATGCATTACCAAGGAATTTCTGAACACACCTGTTGATTATGATTCCTTGAAGGAACTCGGAACCATAATGGGTTCAGGTGGACTTGTATGTATGGATGAAGATACATGCATGGTTGACGTTGCAAGATATTTCATGGAATTTGTCCAGGATGAATCATGCGGAAAATGCGTTTCCTGCAGAATAGGTACCAAAAGGATGCTTGAAATCCTTGAAAGAATCACAATGGGACAGGGCAAAAAAGGTGATATAGAAGATCTCAAGGACATGGCACAGGTCATAAAAGATACCGCTTTATGCGGGCTGGGTCAAACCGCCCCTAACCCAGTGCTCAGTACAATCAAGTATTTCACGGAAGAATACCTTCAGCATATAGAAGAAGGGTACTGTACAGCTGGAATCTGCGGCGAATTGTTCCTTTCTCCTTGTGAAAATGCATGTCCTGCAGGGATAAATGTTCCTGGATACCTTGCCCTTGTCGCAAGAGGCAGGATTGAAGATGCATACAATCTTATAAGACAGGAAAACCCATTCCCTGCTGTCTGCGGTGATATCTGCACCCATCCTTGTGAATCCAAGTGCAGGAGAGCGCAAATTGACGAGTCCATAGCCATTGCCGATATTAAAAAATATGTTGCCGAGCAGGTTCTGAATTCATATATGCCTGTAAAGAGCACGGTATACCCAAAGAACGGCAAAAAAGTGGCAATTATAGGATCAGGACCATCAGGACTGACCTGCGGTTATTATCTTGCAAGATTGGGTTATGACATAGACGTCTTTGAAGAGCAGGATGTAGCTGGAGGAGTTCTCGCTTTCGGAATACCTCAGTACAGACTGCCCAAGGAGATATTGAAAAAAGAAATTGACAGCATAAGACAGGTTGGAGTAAATATCATTTTCAACAAAAAAGTTGGAATTGATATTGAATTTGAAGATTTGAAAAAAGACTACGATTCTGTATATATAGCTACAGGAACCCAGTTCAGCAGAAAAGTTGGAATAAAGGGTGAAACACTTAAAGGAGTATATCACGGACTTGATTTTCTTAAGGATATCAATCTTGGGAAAGATGTGACAATAGGCAAAAAAGTCGCTGTAATAGGCGGCGGAAACACTGCTATCGATGCTTCAAGGGTTGCATTGAGAATGGGAGCAGAAGAAGTTCATATTCTTTATAGAAGAAGAATTGAAGACATGCCTGCAGACAAAAGAGAAGTAAATGACGCAATTGAAGAAGGCGTACAGATACATGAACTGGTAATGCCCGTGGAGATTGCTGGCGACAGCTACACCAGAGTAAAAAAAGTTATCTGCTCACTAATAGATCTTGAAGGTTTCGACAGTAACGGAAGAAGAAAACCTGTCGAAAAGGAAAACTCGAAATTTGATTTTGAAGTTGACATGATAATTCCTGCAGTGAGTCAGTATTCGGACCTGCCATTTATTAGAAAGGACGAAGTTGAGTTAACAAGCTACGGTTCATTCGTCATAGATGGCAAAAATAATATGACTTCAATAGATGGAGTATTCGCAGGTGGAGACGTAGTAAGAGGCTCCGATGTTGTTATAACCGCAATCGCCGACGGTAAAAAATCAGCTTCAGAAATAGACAAGTTTCTGGGTGGAACAGGAGAACTGAACAAGGGTGAAAAAATAGACATTCCTGAGGACTTTGATGAACACGAAGTCTTTGAACATGAAAGGTTCCCTATGGACGTCCTGTCAGCCGACAAGCGAAAAGGTAATTTTGATGAAGTCAAGACAGGTTATCACAGGCTGAATGCCATGGCTGAAGCAATGCGATGCTTAAGATGCGATAAAAGGATATAGGAGGATAAAATGGCTAAGATTACAATTAATAACAAGATTATTGAAGCATCACCTGACAAAACAATATTGCAGGTTGCCAAAGAAAACAATATTCTTATACCTCATCTTTGCTATCTTGAAGGAATCCATGAAATCGGATCCTGCAGACTTTGTGTTGTTGAAGTCGAAGGTGTGAATAACCTTATGGCATCATGTATTACTAAAGTCAAAGACGACATGAAGGTGAAAACAAACACCCCAAGAGTAAG
>JAUVAG010000077.1 GCA_030591825.1 Dethiosulfatibacter sp. | reverse complement strand
GGTGTGACAACCTATGAGGTTGGAGTATTGATTGAGGACAGAAAAGAAATGATGGCGGGAATGAATGTGGATGCAGAGATAATCATTGAAGAGAAAAGTCAAACTCTATTAGTACCTGTAGCTGCAATTAAGAGAATGGGAAATAAATATGTGGTAATGACAAAGGATGAAGAAGGTAACTTGACGTCTGTAAAAGTGGAGGTTGGAATTACAAACGACAAGAATGTTGAAATTGTGGCAGGACTAAGTGAGGGAGATTTGATTTATTACAATGAAGCAATATCCACCGAAAACGACTTTGACAACATGAAAATACCTGGAATGGGCGGAGTCAATAGGTCAACCGGGGGTAAAGAGCAATGATTGATATCAGAAATGTAACAAAAAAATACTATATGGGTGAGATAGAGCTGGAGGTTCTAAAGGGAGTAACCATCAAAGTAGGAGAAGGAGAGTTTGTTTCCATTATAGGTCCTTCAGGGTCTGGGAAATCAACACTTATGAACATACTGGGATGTCTGGACCTGCCTACCACTGGAGAATACTATCTTGATGGAAAGGAAATTTCAACCTACAATGAGAATTCCCTTGCCAGAATCAGAAATGAGAAAATAGGCTTCATATTTCAAAAATTCAATCTTCTGTCAAAACTCAATGCCTATGAAAATGTCGAGCTTCCACTGATATATAGAGGAGTCAAGTCGAGGGAAAGGAAAATAAAGGTTGAGGAGGCTCTATACAGTGTGGGACTTACGGATAGGATGCATCACAGACCTACTGAATTGTCAGGAGGACAGCAACAGAGGGTTGCAATTGCAAGAGCACTTGTGGGTGATCCTGCAGTATTGCTTGCAGATGAGCCTACTGGAAATCTTGATACGAAATCAGGAAATGAAGTACTGAAAATACTTGACAATCTGAACGGTCAAGGAAAGACCATACTTGTAATCACCCACGACATAGAGGTTGCCGAAAGATCGAATATGCAGATAACAATAAGGGACGGACTCATAATTGACAGGAAGGTGAATTAGATGAATATGAGCTTGAAAAACACCTTGAAAATGGCGCTTAAATCCATTCTTGCCAATAAGATGAGGACTCTTCTTACAATGCTTGGAATAATAATCGGAGTTTTCTCCGTTATTGTGATGGTGTCCCTTGGACAGGGAGCTACAGCTGATGTAACTGAAAGTATTGAAGACATGGGGTCAAATCTTTTGTCGTTGTCAATATTCGACAGCTCAGTAGATTTTGACAATGAAAATATTGAGGAACTGGCTTTCGTTGAAGGAGTTGAAAAGATTTCTCCAAGTATTAGCAAAAATGCAACTGTAAAGTATGGAACTGAATCCGAAGACAGTTTATCAGTTCTTGGTGTAAATGAAGAATATGCTGAAATTCAGAACTATGCCGTATTATATGGCCGATTTATTAATCCCATTGATGTGGATTTCAGAAACAAGGTTGCAGTAATAGGCTATGATACTGCCGATACGCTTTTCGGTGATATTAGTCCTATTGACAGTGAAATATCAGTAAATGGAGAGAAATATACTGTTGTAGGAGTTCTTGAAGAAAAGGAAAGCTCAATGATGGGAAACAACAATGAAATAGTCATAATTCCCTTTACAACAGGCATGAGACAGTTCAAATCCGAGTCAATAGGAAGTGTTGTAATTCAGGGAAATGCCGAATACGGATCGGAAAATACCCAGGAAAATATAGAGGAATATCTTCTTGAGATTTATGAAGATGAGGATTCCTACAAGATATTCAATCAGGAGGAGCTTTTGTCCACCCTCAATGAAATTACAGCCACCCTTACACTCATGCTTGGAGGAATTGCAGGTATATCGCTGATAGTGGGAGGAATAGGCATAATGAACATAATGCTTGTTACTGTTTCCGAAAGAACAAGGGAAATAGGCATAAGAAAAGCTATAGGCGCAAGAAGGAGTAATATACTTACACAGTTTCTCATAGAATCTTCCGTCATAAGCTGTCTTGGTGGATTGGTGGGAATAGGTCTTGGAATAGGAGCTACAAACATCATAAGCAATATGATGGATATAAAGTCGGTTATTAATCTTGAAGTAATAACCATAGCGTTTGGGTTTTCCCTTTTTGTTGGAATATTTTTCGGCATGTATCCAGCCAACAAGGCCTCTAAGCTCAAGCCGGTAGATGCACTAAGATATGAATAGAGGTTTTGACACTTTAATATAATGTAAAAATAGTATATACTGTATTAAATATTATGTGAAGTTATTGAAATCAACTGGATTTATGAAATTGAGATTGAAATTGATTTAAATAGGATTTAAACATGATGGAAATAAGATGGAAGGATTGAAGTGTGAGAATATGAAAATACTTATAGTTGAAGACGAAGTCAAGTTGACTCAGGCTCTTCAGTTTCTTTTAAAAAAACAGAAGATAGATGCGGAGATTGCAAATGATGGAGAGGAAGGCCTTATGCTTTCCGAAAAGGATATTTATGATGTTGTGGTCCTGGATATAATGCTGCCTAACGTCACTGGTCTTGAGATACTTGAAAGCATGAGAAAGAAAGGCATAAACACTCCTGTTCTCATGCTTACGGCAAAAGATACCGTAGACGACAGAGTCAAGGGACTTGAATTAGGGGCAGATGATTATCTTATAAAGCCCTTTGCAACCAAGGAACTCATTGCAAGGATTCATGCTCTTGGAAGAAGAAAAAGCTTGGAATACAAAGGAGAGATATTCAAGTTTAATGACTTGGAATACGACCCTAAAAATCTTGTTATGAATGTAGGAAATATTTCATCGAAGATACCTAAGAAGGAAGGGGATCTTATGGAAATGCTGATCAACAGGCCAAACCAGGTATTTACAAGGGAACAGATAATAGACAGACTCTGGGGACTTGAAACCGATGTACTTGAAAATAATATAGAAATATACATACACCATCTTAGAAAAAGGCTTGAAAATTCAAAGTGCAAAATAGAAACAGTTAGGGGAATAGGGTATATTCTTAAGGAGAGATGATATGTTTAGAAAGTTAAGAATCAGGTTTACATGTTCGACTCTTGTGATTCTTGTAGTGTTTTTATCATTTCTGTCTTCCACTGTTTATTTTGCAACCAGTCAATTAATAGATAGGTCGTCAAAAAGTTTGCTTGAAGAAACTGCAAAAAGGATAATAGCCAGTGAAAGCAATTTATTTGATGATTATATGCATCCAAAGCTCTTTGATGAGAAGAAGATAACAGATAAAATCAAAGGAATGTTTTCAGTAAACGATTCAAAACTGAGGCTGGGCTATGTAATTTACGACCAGATGCTTGACCTTGTTTATGTAAAAAATAATGATGATATCCCATTTAGTGAATTCGAGAAATATGTTTTTGATTCTTATGAAAACAGGGAAGCTATGTTTTCACTGGATAAAATTGACGATGTGGAATACAGGATTTATACAAGGTTTTTTAACAATGGAGCGAAGACTGGAGTGGTACAGTTATATCAGGACAGAAGTATGGAAGTGTTCATTCTTGAACATCTGAAGCACTCTTTGTTGTTTCTTATAGTTGTAAGTTCCTTTATTCTGGCAGTAATATCCTGGTATTTGGCTGGAAAGAGCATCAAGCCTGTAATGGAGTCCTGGAACAAGCAGAAGGAATTCATAGCCGATGCATCACATGAGCTTAGAACTCCATTGACGGTAATCCAGACAAACCTTGATGCTGCCATGTGCGATGACTCTGGTACCATTGGGGAGAACAGGATGTGGCTTGATAATGCCTATTCAGAGACGGAGGTAATGTCAAAGCTTGTTGAGGAGCTTCTCATGCTTGCGAAGATTGATGCAAACCAGGTGACCTTGAGAAGTGACGATATGGATTTCACAAACATTTGCAGCAGGACTGTGGATAAGTTTGCTGAAAAATTCAAAATCAGGGGTATTTCTATTCATAAGAATCTGGAAGAAGGTGTTGTTATTTCAGGAGATCAATTGAAACTTACTCAGATGCTTTCCATATTGACTGACAATGCAATAAAGTATACGGATGATTCCGGAGAATACTCCATAAGCCTTAAGAAGGAAAAGAACAAGGCGGTTCTTGAAATTTCCGATAGCGGCGTAGGAATATCGGAAGAGGATATTGAAAGGATATTTGACAGGTTTTACAGAGCTGACAAGTCCAGACACAGGGAGGAAGGCGGTACGGGTCTTGGTCTAAGTATTGCAAAATGGATAGTTGAAAGCCACAGAGGAACAATTTCCGTTGTCAGCAAAGTCAATGAAGGAACCACTTTCACTGTGGAACTTCCCATAAAATCTTAAACCGAATATTCAGGTTCAACAATAATTTAATAGTATTATATATGGGAATATCTCTGTAAAATGCAGTTAAGTGAAATATTAGGAAAACTTAACTTTTTTACAGGGATGTTTTATGATAATATATAAGGTAAATTGTGAAACAATAATAATTAAGATAAATCATGGATAACAACCATGAATATGAACATATAAGGAGAACAAATTGGGAAAATTATTTGGAACGGATGGAGTTAGGGGAATAGCAAATACAGAGCTTTCCAGCGAACTTGCCTATAAAATAGGCAGAACAGGCGGATATATACTTACAAAGGGAAAAGACAGACCTAAAATAGTAGTAGGAATGGATACAAGGATTTCTGGGAATATGCTGGAAGGTGCGGTTTCAGCAGGATTGAATTCTGCGGGAATAGACGTACTGTATGCCGGAGTGCTTCCAACACCAGCCGTTGCCTGTCTTATTAGGGAACTGAAGGCAGACGGTGGAATAATGATTTCGGCATCCCATAATCCTGTTGAATATAATGGAATCAAATTTTTTGATTCAAAGGGATTCAAGCTTCCGGATTCAATGGAGGAAGAAATAGAAAACTTAATACTTGAGGGTTTGGACATAGGCTATTATCCTGTGGATTTTCATGTTGGAAGGAAAATAGTGATTGAAGATCCAAACAAGACTTACATGGATTTTCTTGAAAAAACTGTAGATACTGATTTTTCAGGTATTAAGATAGCGATGGACTGTGGAAACGGAGCGGCTTACAAGGTTGCACCGGAGCTTATATTCAAGCTTGGAGCAGAAGTATATGTAATCAATAACAGTCCAAATGGAATAAACATCAACTTCAACAGCGGTTCTACTCATCCTGAAGTTATACAGCAGCTTGTAAAGGATACAGGAGCCGATATAGGACTTTCCTTTGACGGAGATGCTGATAGATTGATTGCAGTTGATGAGAAAGGAAACATAATAGACGGTGACCATATAATGGCTGTTTGCGGAACTTATCTTAAGGACAGGAACAAACTTCAGAACAATACCATAGTAGGTACCGTAATGAGCAATATGGGACTTGATCTTTGTCTTGATAAAAAGGACATAGCAGTTGTTAAGACACAGGTAGGGGACAGATATGTAATAGAGGAAATGAAAAAGTCTGGTCATGTTCTAGGTGGAGAGCAGTCGGGACATATAATTTTCCTTGAATATAATACTACTGGAGACGGCCTTCTTACGGCACTTCAACTTATAGAAGCAGTAATAGAACAGAAAAAGTCATTGTCTGAGCTTTCATCAATAATGACAACAATGCCACAGGTACTCATAAATGCAAAAGTTGAAAATTCGAATAAGAATTCCTATATGGAGGATTCTGTAATAGAAGACTCCATCAAGAAGCTTGAAGAGGAGTTTCACGGTGCGGGAAGAGTCTTAATAAGACCTTCTGGAACTGAGCCCCTTGTAAGGGTAATGATTGAAGGGGAAAACGAGGAAGAAATTAGGAACAAGGCTTCGGAACTTGCCTTGCTTATAGAAAACAGACTGGGCTAAAGTATGTTGTTTATTTTTTTAACAAGGAATATCGAAAAAACTTGAAAAAAGACTGTAAAAGTATATAATGAAGGAAAACAGGAAAATAATTAGGGCTAAAACAGGAAAACAGGAAAACAGGCAAATAAATAGATGAATATTATTATAAAAATAAAATAGAAAAGAGAGGATGTTATGGTAAATATTAAAGATGTAGCAAGACTGTCAGGTGTTTCCATATCTACAGTATCAAGGGTAATCAACGACTCGAAACCGGTAAGTCCGGAAATTAGGAAAAAAGTACTTGAAATAATCGATGAAACAGGATACAGACCAAATGAT
>JAUVAG010000324.1 GCA_030591825.1 Dethiosulfatibacter sp. | reverse complement strand
GCTACATTGATAAATACCATTATGGGTTTTCCGATTTTTATTGTATCCACTATGGCTTTGTATCTTTTTATAATCCCATTTTCCTCAAGTCTTCTAACTCTCTCTGCTGTAGCAGGAGGACTTAAGGCAACTAGCTTGGCAAGATCCTTCATTGAGATCCTTCCGTCGCTCTGAAGAGTTTTTATTATTTTATAATCTGTGTAATCCATAATCTACCTCACTATATTTGTATAATTTCAATAATTACTAATTTAATTAAGCAAAAACGCTACATTCGATAACTAAATGTATTTACAAATTTTTGCTGTAATGTTAGTATTATGTTAAGAAATTCAATAAAATTATAACATAATTATATAAAGTTAATCAAGAAAAAACTTTATAATAAAAAAGAAAAATCGTGTTTTTGGAATGATACACGAAACTGAAAAGGTTTTCAGTTTTATTGAATTTTTAGATGTATAATATAAGTAAGGATGGTGCAACCATGGAAAAATTAAAAATAACTGAGACTTCATTAAGAGACGGTCATCAATCATTAATAGCAACAAGACTAACGACGGAAGAAATGATTCCAATATTGGAAAAAATGGATAATATAGGATACCATGCCATGGAAGTATGGGGTGGAGCCACTTTTGATGCATGTTTAAGATTTTTAAACGAGGATCCATGGGAAAGACTCAGAACTATAAGAAAGCATGTAAAGAAAACAAAACTACAAATGCTTCTTAGAGGACAAAATCTCCTTGGTTACAGACACTACTCAGATGATGTTGTGGAAGCTTTCATTATTAAGGCTATTCAAAACGGTATTGATATAGTCAGAGTTTTCGATGCACTTAATGATCCAAGAAATATGGAGAAATCAATAGAAGTTGTTAAGCGTGAGGGTGCTCATTGTCAATGTGCAATATCGTATGCAACTAGCAAGATACACACTACTGAATATTATCTTGACCTGATAAAGACACTGGAAAAAATGGGTGCTGACTCCATCTGTATCAAGGACATGTCAGGTATACTTAAACCTTATGAAGCTTTTGATTTCATAAAGGCAATTAAAGAAACTACTGATCTTCCCATAGAGCTTCATAATCACTGTACAAGTGGTATTGCTTCAATGACTATCCTTAAGGCGGTTGAAGCAGGTGTAGATATTGTTGACACTGCAATATCACCATTCTCATCAGGTACAAGCCAACCCCCGACAGAGACAATTGTTGAAACATTTAAGGGCATGGACAGAGACACAGGTCTTGATTTGATTGCACTTGAGCAAATTGCTTCATACTTTAAGCCTATTAGAGACAAGTATCTAAATGATGGAACATTAAATCCAAAGGTATTATTTGTAGAACCAAGAACATTATTGTACCAGGTTCCTGGCGGAATGCTTTCGAACCTTATTTCGCAGCTTCAGGCTTTGAATGCAGAAGATAAATTTGACCAGGTTCTAAAGGAAATACCAAAGGTTAGAGAAGACTTGGGATTCCCTCCACTGGTTACACCTTTAAGTCAAATGGTTGGAACGCAGGCTGTATTCAACATCATTACAGGTGAAAGATATAAGATGATACCTAAGGAAATTAAAAAATATGTACAGGGATACTATGGAAAATCTCCTGCGCTTATATCTGATGAAATCAAGAAGATTATAATAGGAGATGAAGAAATTATTACAGTCAGACCTGCAGATCTTCTTGAAAATGAGCTTGATAAAGCAAAAGAAGAGCTTTCTGATCTGTTTGAATCAATGGAAGATGTATTGTCATATGTATTATTTCCCCAGGTGGCAAAAGACTTTTTAGAAGGAAGAGAATTCAAGTCTTTTACAGATGCTGAAAAATATATAGTATAGATATCAGATCAAGGGATTTTGCATATTTAACTTTCCTAAGCTATAAAAAACACTTTTGAAGAAACCTTCGAAAGTGTTTTTGACTATAAAGATTTTATATAAATTTTTCCTTGATTACCTTCCAGTAGTTGAAACTTCCAAGTGTCAGCATGTTTACATGCTTTTTTGATACAAAAAAGTTTGCATGGGTTATCCTCTCGTAGTTAAATTCTTCTCCATCTACACTGAAAATAACATCTTCCAAATACTTGTACTCGGGAACTACGGTTATATGCAGCTCCGGAGGAACGACTATACCAGAATTCAGACATCTGTAAGCCTTGGAGTTTAAGGGTGCTATTGGTGTAAGCTGCAAGGTGTTCAGAGAAGGATATACAATACTTCCGCCTACTGAATAGTTATAGGCGGAGCTGCCCATGGGTGTTGATATAATGACGCCGTCGCCGCTAATAGTCTGGAGATGATTGTAGTCTATGAATATGTCTAGATGTATTGTTTTGGTCTTGTCTCCTTTCATTGCTATATCGTTGAGGGCAAAAATAGTTTCCGAAGTGTTTTGTCTAAAAATTTCACACTGAAGAAGATATAGTTTGTTTATAGTATAGTTGCCAGAACAATAGTCCTTTACAAAAGAATTTATATCCTTTGGAGACAGCTCAGGATAGAATCCAAGACTTCCTGTATTTACACCTATAATTGGTATATCTGGAAAATCATTGATTCTTAAACTTCTAAGAAATGAACCGTCACCACCTACTGAGATATTAAGTACTGCGTCTTTATTGTATTCATCGGATACTTTGTATCCGTTGTTTTCAAGTTCGGCTTTTAATTTATTTGCAATTTCTGTAGAGAACTTGTTGTCGTTTTTAATTATATTAATTATTTCTCTGTTTTCCATAGCTTCTCCAATTTGAACTGTTATAGTCTATATTTAT
>JAUVAG010000320.1 GCA_030591825.1 Dethiosulfatibacter sp. | reverse complement strand
TATGCGAATCAATACCACTTACTTTTTCATTTATCAAGAACGCATAACCTTGTTGAAATATTGGCATTACAGCAGCATCCTCCTCTAGCAATATTTTTTCAGCTTCCATCATTGCATCCCATCGACCTTGTGGATCTGAAGCTAAAAAACCTCGTGAAGACTCATATACAAGTTGATTATATTTTTCATTTTCATATTTAGATGTATTTTGTGAACTACCATCAATGAAAAGTTCTAGGTATGTTAGAGGATCTGCATAATCTGGTCCCCATCTTGTAATTCCCAATTCAAAGCTTCCTTCTTTCATCAATGCCTGTCGATTTTTCTTTGGTTGTGCCTTAAGATTAACTGTCAAACCTGGAAAATTGCTTTCTAATTCAGCCTGTATAAACTCGGACATTTTTTTAATTGTCTCAAAATCATCAAATAACAACTCTATTTCAAAAGAATTCTTTCCTAATTCATTTTTTGCTTCATTCCAATATCGTAATGCCAGTTCCTTGTCATAATCCCCATATCCTCCAGATGACTCGCAAAAGTCTTTTCCATCAGGACCTGTCGCCAGTCCAGTAGCTACAATAAAATTAGCCGCTATTGAACCATCATTTAGTATTTTATTGGCGATATGATCTTTATTTATTCCATAATACAAAGCTTTTCTTGCATTTAAATTTGAAAACAGCTCCATTTCATGGTTGGGTGCTATATAATAAACATATCCTTCTGGAATCTGAGTATACCCTGGATTAGATTTATACTTATCAACCAATTCTGATGATAATTTAACAACGTCTAATTCTCCTGACTCAAATTTAAGAACTGCTGTTTGAGGGTCTTTCATCACTCTAAATTCCAGTCCATCAATTTGTACATTTGACGCGTCATAATATTCAGTATTTTTTTCTAATTTAAATCCATATCCCTTATTCCATTCAACCATTTTATAAGGTCCATTTGCCAATAAATTTTCTGGCTCTAGTGCATATTCCTCACCTTTCTCGGCAACAAATTTTTCATTGAGCGGAAAAAATGTCGGGAACGCTGTTAAAGATACAAAATATGGTATTGGCCTTTCAAGTTCAACTTCAAAAGTAACACCATCTATTGCTTTAACTCTTAATTCATCTATGTCCATCTCTCCAGACATAACTTTCGCTGCATTCTTTATTCCAGCCACCTCGCCAATAAAACTGTATTCGCTGGCTGTTTCAGGATCAAGCAGGCGTTTCCAACTGAATTCAAAATCTTCAGCAGTGACTAGATCTCCATTTGACCACTTGACTTTTTTCAAATGAAATGTATAAGTCAATCCATCATCACTGACATCATAAGATTCAGCAATTGCAGGGATACAGTTCCCATCCTTATCTCTACTATAAAGTCCCTCCATTGTTGATGAAATCACTTCAAAAGATAATCCGTCTGAAGCAACATGCTGGTCCATTGATGCTAACTCACTACTCTTGGCTAATCTTAGATACTTTCCAGATACGCTCTCCTCCTGACTGCACCCAATAAGTAAAGTCGCTACCATGAATGTTGTCAATATTAATGCTGTTATTCTTCTCTTCATTAATTCTTCCTCCATTTCTTGTTTTATATTATTCGCAGTTAATGCCTGCAAGCAAATATTTATAATGATCCTACAAAGTTTGCAAATAAATTTTTAGAATTGTTTCTAGATACATTGACTACATCTTGTGTTTTTATATAATTTGTAGGAACTTTTCTAATTTTTTTCTGTCTCATCAGCTTCCTCATCATCCATCTTAACTATTGTAATTCCAAGCTGGGCATATACTACAGCAACTATAGGATTTATTAAGTTTAGAAAACAAAATGGGATATATGCAAAAGGACTTACTCCAAGTGCTCCAGTCAAGAATGCAGCATCCGTACTCCAAGGCACCAATGGTGCAACCAGTGTACCTGTATCTTCCAAAGCTCTTGAAAGATTCTTAGGATGAAGCTTTCTTTTCTTGTAAACATCTCTATACATTCTTCCAGGAATAATAAGAGCTACATACTGTACTCCTGTTGCAAAGTTTGTGAATATTGTAGTCAACAATGTTGCTGTTACCAATGATCTGTCTGTCTTTGCAAATGTCAGTATCTTTTCAACTATTACCTGGATCATTCCTGATTTCTCTACTATACCTGCAAAGGAGAGTGATATGAGTATCAGTGATATAGTCCACATCATGCTGTTGATTCCACCTCTATTAAGAAGGTTGTTCATTACTTCTATACCTGTGTCTATAGAAAATCCGTAGTGAGCAGAAGCTATCATCTGTGATATTCCTGCTCCCTGAAATAATCCAGCAAACAAACATCCAAGCAGTGAACTACCAACAAGTGCAGGAAGTGCTGGGACCTTCTTGATTACCATCCCTATTATAAGAAGCGGTGGTATAAACATCACTGGGTTAATATTGAAATTACTGCTAAGAGTATCAAGATAAAGGTTAATTGTAGTAGCATCAATTGCTTTGTCTGCATAACCCATTCCAAGTACTCCGAATATAATAAGAGCAATTATATAACTAGGACCAGTTGTATAAACCATATGCTTGATATGGTCAAATAGATCTGCACCTGCCATTGCTGGTGCAAGGTTTGTAGTATCCGACAGAGGCGACATTTTGTCTCCGAAATATGATCCAGATATTATTGCACCTGCAGTCATTCCTGGTGAAATTCCAAGACCTGTTCCAACTCCCATAAGGGCAACACCTATAGTTCCTGCCGTTGACCATGAACTTCCTGTAGCCACTGATACTATGGAACAAATCAAACAGGTTGCGATAAGAAATATTCCAGGAGACAATACC
>JAUVAG010000091.1 GCA_030591825.1 Dethiosulfatibacter sp. | reverse complement strand
ATATTTTTTAATTCTGCTATTCCACATATATATTTTTTGTTTAGCTCAAGAATTGTATCTTTGTCCGAATTGTTTTCAAGAACGGTTCTTTACAGGAGAACAAGTATTTCGAGTATCCTGGTTTTAATTGTCTTCAAATCAATATCAATATGACAATACATTGAGCTAATCATTTCCACTATTATTTTTTGACATTCGGATTTATCACCAAGTCTAACTAGGTTGATAAGTTCTTTTTCTTTTTCAATAGAATAATGACTGCCTGATTTTGTTCTGCTTTTTTTTAGATGCTGTACATAATCATTAAACATTGAAAGCTGGGATAAGTGTTTTTGACTGTTAATATGAGAATAGTGACTCATGTCAGATATGTGACATGACATAAGAAACAACATTTCAGAAAGACCTGTTATTGTTTCTGGATTGATTTTCTCAGTATCTACAAGATTATTAAACAGCTCTTCAGACTTGCTTTGGGGTAAATATAGCTTTTCAAATACTTTTTCAAGGAGTATTCTTTCAGGTTGCATTAAAGCATATGACCCGCTTATAAATGAACCGACCATTACTCCTTCTATGGTTATGGGAGAAACCCAGTTAACAAGTCCCATTGGACATAGAAAAATATATTTTCCACCAAATCGGTTGGCTTGGTAGGCATTGAATATTTTATATCTTTTACAAAAGGAAGTATCATCAATTGCTGATTCCAGTTTTTTGCACAAGGTGCAAAGGTTTGTAGAATTAGTTTTGTAGACAGTATCTCCAGACGTATTTATGATTATACAGTTTTTGGATGTCGCTTTGCTGTAGTTGTTTGCAATCTCTTTGGCTTTTTCGAAATCAAAATATTTATTGTTTATACAAGTGTCAATTGTCATGAGTTCTCCAGAAATGTTAGTTATGCAATAAATGCTATTATAATTATAGCATTTCCGTAGATTTAGTAAAGACAAAAAAAGACGAACATATTATTGTTCGTCTAAGTTTATGATTGAAATTTGCTCTACAGCAGGAAGATTCCTCTATTTTCGCATTCTGTTTTCATGTCTGATGGCCAGATTGAAGATTGAACTTCTCCTATATGTGCTTTTCTCAGGAAGAACAAGCATAGTCTGGACTGTCCAATTCCACCGCCAATAGTGTAGGGAAGCTTTTTGTTGAGGATCATGCTATGGTATTCAAACTTTTTCCTGTCTGTATCTCCTGTGATTTCAAGCTGTTTTTCAAGAGTATCCTCGTCAACTCTTATACCCATTGAAGATATTTCGAGTCCAAGCTCAAGTATTGGATTCCAGAGAAGAATATCTCCGTTTAGTGACCAGTCATCGTAGTCAGGTGCTCTTCCATCATGCTTTGTACCAGATGCCAGTTCTCCACCAATTTCTGAAATGAAAACTGCACCATATTTTTTTGTCACCTCAGTTTCTCTTTGCTTTGGAGATAGATCGGGATAGGTGTCCTCTAGATCCTGTGCTGAAACAAAAGTTATATTTTCAGGAAGGATCTCGTCAAAGAATTCATATTCCCCTGCAAGATACTTATCAAGCTCTTTTAAACTTGTATAGATTTTGGTTACAGCATCATTGAGGTAGTCCGTGTTTCTGTCTTCTTTAAGTAGGATTTTTTCCCAGTCCCACTGGTCAACGTATATTGAATGAAGATTGTCAAGTTCTTCGTCTCTTCTTATTGCATTCATATCTGTGTAAAGACCTTCACCAGGGTTGAATCCGTACTTGTAAAGAGCCAATCTTTTCCATTTCGCCAAAGATTGTACTATTTCAACTCTTTTTTCGTAAAGATCTTTTATAGTGAAGTTTACAGGTCTTTCATATCCATTAAGGTTGTCGTTAAGTCCAGTTTCAGGTGCTACGAAAAGTGGTGCTGAAACTCTTGTTAGGTTTAACTGTGAAGATAGGCTTTTTTGAAAAAAGTCCTTAACTTTTTTTATTGCGATTTCAGTTTCCAGTACATTTAATTCAGATTTGTAGTTCACTGGATACAGTATTTTATCTATCATTATCTTTCCTCCTGGGAATTCATATAGAATCATTATATTATATTGAAAAAAAAATTCAATAAAAACATTTTAAAATTTGAAAAAATGATGGAAAAACGTTCTTAAAACTGTAAAAAACAGTTGATATTAGAAGTATTTATGATATAATATTGAGATAACTTACAGGGGTAAGTTTATTTATAATGTGAATTAAAGCGATAAAATAATATAGTACATAAACGTATTATCAATTTTAAATCGATGATTATATCGTTTATATATATAAATAATATACAATTTTAGGAGGAAGCAATGGCTAAATTAGTCGGAAAAGAAAAAAATGTAGTATCAATAGAGTTTGAAATATCTCAACCTGAATTTCAGATAGGTGTTGAAAAAGCTTATAAGAAGATGAGAGGAAAAATTAATATTCCTGGATTCAGAAAAGGAAAAGCACCTAAAAAAGTTATCGAGATGAACTACGGCAAGGAAGTATTCTATCAGGATGCAATCGACATAGCACTTCCAGATGCATATGAATCAGCGATAAAAGAACTTGAAATCAATCCAATCAACAGACCTTCAATCGACGTTAAGGAAATGGAAGAAGGTAAAGATGTTTTAGTTACTGCAGATATTGAAGTTATACCTGAAGTAACTCTTGCAGATATTACAACAGTTGAAGTTGAAAAAGCAGAGTATAATGTGACTGATGAAGATGTAGACAACGAAATGAAAAGAATGCAAGAGCAAAATGCAAGAATAATAACTGTTGAAGACAGAGCTATTGAAAACGGTAATACTGCAGTGATTGACTATGCAGGATTTAATGGAGAAGAGCAGTTTGAAGGTGGAACAGCTGAAAACCACTCACTTGAGATAGGTTCTAATTCATTCATACCTGGATTTGAAGAGCAGCTTATAGGTAAAAATACAGGAGAGGAAGTTGAAGTTAATGTGACTTTCCCTGAAGAGTACCATTCAGAAGAACTTGCGGGAAAACCTGTAGTATTCAAGGTTAAGATCAACGAAGTTAAGGCAAAAGAGCTTCCAGAGCTTGATGATGAATTTGCCAAAGACATAAGTGAATTTGATACATTTGAAGAAATGAAAGCTGATGCAAAAGAAAACATGATCAAGAGAGCTGAAGACAGTGGAAAAGTTGCAGACCAGAATGCTGCAGTAAATGCTTTCACTGAAGCTAGCGAAACATTTGTTCCTGATATACTTGTGGAAAATGAAATTGATTACCAGATCAAAAACTTTGAGCAGCAAATGTCAATGCAGGGAATCAACATGGAGGACTATTACAAAATGATTGGTTCAGACATGAGCGCTATGAGAGACAACATTAGACCACAGGCAGAAGTGAGTGCAAAAACTGAATTGGTTGTTGGAGCATTAATAAAACAACAAAAATTTGAAATTTCTGACGAAGAAATCAATGAAGAACTTGAAAAACTTGCAAAACAGTATAAAATAGAAGATGAAGAGAAAATAAACGAGTTTAAAGAAAACCTTAAAGCTCAAAGCATAGACTATATAAATGATACAATCCAAAGAAGAAAAGCTATTGAGTATCTGGTTGAAGAAGTTAAATTCGTCGAGAAAAAAGAAGAATCGGAAGAGGCAAAGGAAGATTCTGAAAAATAATTTATGGAGGTGCACGACATGCCATTAGTACCTTATGTAATTGAACAAACAGGAAGAGGAGAAAGATCCTACGATATTTATTCTAGACTTTTGAAGGAAAGAATCATTTTTCTTGGTGAAGAAGTATCGGATGCTTCAGCTAGTGTAATGGTAGCACAATTGTTATTTTTGGAAGCAGATGATCCAGATAAAGATATTCAAATATATATTAATAGCCCGGGTGGTTCCATAACTGCTGGAATGGCAATATATGACACGATGCAATATATCAAGCCTGATGTATCAACAATTTGCATAGGTATGGCTGCCAGCATGGGAGCATTCCTGTTGGCTGCTGGTGAAAAGGGCAAGAGATTTGCTTTACCAAGTGCTGAAGTAATGATTCACCAGCCTTCTGGAGGATCTAGAGGACAAGCAACAGATATTGAAATTCAAGCAAAAAGAATTGTGAAGATGAAAGATGATTTGAACAAAATTTTATCAGATAGAACCGGACAACCCGTTGAAAAAGTTGCTGCCGATACAGAAAGAGATAACTTCATGACTGCAGCCGAAGCAAAAGAATATGGTTTGATTGATGAAGTTATTATGTATAGGAAATAAGGGGGGGCTTTGATGTCAAAACATGACGATAAGCAATTAAGATGTTCATTTTGTGGTAAGACACAGGATCAGGTAAAAAGACTGATTGCAGGTCCAAATGTGTATATCTGCAATGAATGTGTAGAATTGTGTAAAGAAATAATCGATGAAGAAATAGACTTCATTGAGGATGAGGAATTTAAGAAACTACCTAAGCCTGTAGAGATTAAGAATTATCTTGATCAATATGTAATCAAGCAGGATGATGCAAAGAAAGCACTGGCTGTTGCAGTTTACAATCACTACAAAAGAATAAACAATAAGAAGAGAACCAAGGATGTTGAGCTTCAAAAGAGTAATATCCTTGTACTGGGACCTACAGGAAGCGGTAAGACGTACCTGGCTCAGGTACTTGCAAAGATGCTTAATGTACCATTTGCGATTGCAGATGCGACTTCACTTACTGAAGCGGGTTATGTTGGAGAAGATGTTGAAAACATCATCCTCAGACTTATCCAGGCTGCAGATTACGATATAGAATCTGCAGAAAAGGGCATTATCTATATTGATGAGATTGACAAGATAGCCAGAAGAGGCGATAATCCATCAATAACAAGAGATGTCAGCGGTGAGGGTGTACAGCAGGCCTTGCTAAAAATACTTGAAGGTACAGTTGCCAATGTTCCTCCTCAAGGTGGAAGAAAGCATCCACATCAGGAATTCATTCAGATTGATACTACAAATATTCTGTTTATCCTTGGTGGTGCCTTTTCAGGATTGGAAAAAATTATACAAAAAAGAGTTGGCAAGAAATCCATGGGATTTGGTGCTGATGTTGTGAACAACAGAGATAAGAGTTTTGGTGAGCTTATAATGAATGTAGAACCTGAAGACCTGCTTAAATTCGGACTTATTCCCGAGTTTGTAGGAAGGATGCCTATGATAGTAACCCTTAAGGAACTTGATAAGGAAGCATTGATTTCCATCATGACAACCACCAAAAACTGTTTGGTAGACCAATACAAAGAACTTTTTAAGATCGATGGTGTAGAGCTTGAAATCGAGGAGGGTGCTTTGGAGGAAATTGCTAAGCAGGCACTTCATATCAAAACCGGTGCCAGAGGATTGAGAGGAATTCTTGAAAAGGTAATGACGGATATAATGTTTGAAATACCTTCCAGAGATGACATAGAGAAATGTATAGTAACAAGAGAAACAATAGTCAATAAAACGGACCCTACTCTTGTATTGAGTTCCAAGTCCAAAATAAAAATTGACGAAAATCCAGAAACCGCTTAAAAAAAATGCCTGTTATCAGGCATTTTTTATTAAAGTTTTGAGAGTTTTAATATTGAATAAAGTTTAGATTACTGATAAAATTACAATGCTAGGAAATTTAAAGAAATGGAGTCGATAAATATGACAGTAAGTTATAGTACAGAAAACAAGATACTGCCTATGATTCCTCTAAGGGGAATGCATGTATTCCCGAATATGGTGGTACATTTTGATGTGGGAAGGGAAAAATCTATAAATGCTCTTGAAGAGGCAATGGTCAAGGATTCTATAATTTTTCTTACTACCCAGAAGGATGCAAACATAGATGATCCTACAGAGGATGAATATTTTGAAATTGGAGTTGTCAGCAAGGTAAAGCAGATGCTTAAGATGCCTGGAGACAATATTAGAGTGCTCGT
>JAUVAG010000183.1 GCA_030591825.1 Dethiosulfatibacter sp. | reverse complement strand
GTAGTGGGTATCCTTGAAAAAATGAGTTCAGTCATTGTATTCTCCTGTTTTCCTTCTTTTAATTATACTATATGAGTATACAATAAAAAAGACACTAAATCATTACATTAAAGTCTTATTTTTATCTAATTTTGTATATTTAACTATCCTAAGCCACAAAAGAGAATCTCCACCTAGTGAAGATTCTCTTTTGTGTACTTTTACATCTGACTACTGTCTTCTTAATGCCTCTACCGGCGGAAGATTTGATGCAATAAATGCAGGATATACTCCAAAAAGTAGCCCTGATGTCAATGCAACTATTGTTGATATTTTCACCGCTTCAAAACTTATTACAGCTTCAAAACCTTTCGATTCAAATATATTTATAAGCCATATTCCTACTACTATACCTACCAGACATCCTATTATGCTAACATAAAAAGCTTCCAGTATAAACTGAAGAAGAAGGTCTGATTTTTTGGCACCAAGTGCTCTTCTTACTCCAATTTCTCCAGTCCTCTCACTAACTGCAACAAGCATGATGTTCATTATCCCAAGGCCACCTACAAGGAGAGAAACTGCAGCAATGCCTCCAAGAAGAAGAGTCATTATCCTGTTTGCGTCATTAGCCTCTTCAACAAGCTGGTTAAGACTTGTTATGGTTAATATGTCTTCTCCCTTTGAAAAAATTTCATCTTTTTTATCTACAGGCTTTTCAACAGGCTCTTCTCTGGTGTCAATCATTACATCTCCGGAAATCCCTTCATTTCCTTCACCACCATCACCATTCATATTTACAAAGGATGTACCATTTATCTTTCTGGTGTAAATCCTTCCAAGCTGAACAATGGCAAGAGCTGCATTTTCTTCATTTGAAGCTTTTCCCCATATTTCTTCTACATTTCTTTTGTCATTGAGCTTTTGGGAGGTAGAGTATGGAACGATTATCTTGTTGTCTACACCATCTCCTTTTCCCTTTCCTTTTGGAGCCATGACCCCTATTATTCTAAAAGTTAAATTATCAATATTTATCGACTGTCCTACAGGACTTCTTCCATTAAGGAGTGAAACTGCAACATTGTATCCCAATACGCAAACGGGAGATCTTTGATCTACATGAAGTGATGAAAAAAAGTTTCCTGATACAACTTCATGGTCCTTAATAGTTGGATACATATGATTTACACCCAATACTTCAATTTCACCTCTAGTTCTTTTCCACTTCACGTATTCTTCAGTCTTGACAACAGGAGTGGCATATTCCATTTCTTCAATCCTTTCCATCAAGTCCTTGTGTTCGTCGCTGGAAAATGAAAAAGTGGTGTTATTTGTTCTCATAACTATTACATTCTGTCCAAGACTTTCAAACTGTTCTACAACAGCCTTTCTTGCACCTTCTCCAATTCCCATGAGGCTCACTACTGAAGCCACACCAATGGCAATACCCAGTACTGTAAGCGATGTTCTAAGAAGGTTTGAAACAAGTCCTGAACCTGCCATTTTTGCAGTAAAATACAGTCTGATAAAAAATGATTTAATACCGCTGTTTTTTTCCATATCATCACATCCGTTTAGTTATTGTTTTCAGGAATAAAGGTGTTATTATCCTTTATATGTTCGCTTGGAAGCAAATCCGAGCTACTTCCAGTAATTACAAGGTCTCCTTCTTTCAATCCTGAAAGTATTTCAACATATCTGTCATTCATGAGACCTGTTTCTATTGTAACTGTTTCCACAATTTCATCTTCTTTAAGAATTTCAACCTTTGTAGTGCCATCTTCCTCAAAAACAGATTCAATAGGAACCAGTAGGGTATCAAGAGATTCCCCGGCATCTATAAAGCATTGTGCCATCATCCCTGGTCTCAGTTCACCACTTCCGCTAACTTCTATATCAACAGAATACTTGATTATTCCGCTTGAGTCTTTACCAGATTGTGATACTCTTGATACAGTACCTTCAAATTCTTCCCCTGGAAGTGCATCGATTGTAACATTTACAGGAGCATCCTGTTTTATATATACAACATCGATATCATCAACCTGAGTCCAGACTCTCATGCTGTTTGTATTGAATATGTCTCCTATCCAATCTCCAGGAGAAACAGTTTCACCCTGTGTTCTCCAGAACCCTGAAACCACGCCGTCCATTGGAGATAAAACCGTCATGCTGCCCTTCATTTCCTGAGCTTTAACAATGCTTCTTTTCATTTCATTTATTTCATCAAGCTTTTCCTGTATCATGATCCTAACATCTGCACCTGCAAGCTTAACTATGGCCTGACCCTTCTCAACATAATCCATCTCATTTACAAGTACTTCTGTAACAGTAATTTCATCTGATGAAATTGAATTTTTATATATTTTCTTTTCCTTTCCATATGCCACCACTTTTCCGGATTCAGATAATGTTAACTTTGGAAGGTTTACATCATCACTTACAGGTGTACTTATTGAAGTAATCATATTTGTCTGTACTAGACCAGGGTTTAAAGCTGTGATTTCACCCCAGTGCACATATGAAAGACCAAATTCCGAATCATCATTTGGCACTGAATTGGGATTAAGATCTGTTATTTTCCCTTCATAATATCCTTCAAAATAAGGAAATTTGAGCAGTATTCTCTGTCCTTCATAAAGGAGGGAGTATTCATTTTCCAGCACTTTGAAAGAAATTTTTATTTCGGAATCATTTATTATATTGGCAATCAAGCCATCCAGCTCTTCACCTTCAGAAGCCTTAAGTTCAGTAACCCTTCCATCGATAGGTGAAATTATTACAATTCCATCATATGGATTCACATTTTCAACATCCCTTGCATCAATTCCAAGAAGCTGTGCCAGATAATCCTTCTTATTTTCAAGCTTTATCTTCAAATCATCAATTCTAGTTTCAAGGTCATTTGACGAAAGCCTTATTATAGGTTCGTCAGCTTTCATGGAATCTCCTTCCTCCACTAAAAATTCTTCGATAATATAAGAAATTCCATAAAATTCAGGATCTGATGCTTCTGGAACCTTTATTCCACCACCATAGGAAGCATTAAGCTGTCCTGAAGTGTTTACTCCAACATTGATATCTCCTTTTATAACAGGATCTGTTGAATATAGTATTTTATTTATTGTTTCTTCGTCATCTCCAGGCATAAGTTCATTTACAGCATATGAAACCCCTGCAAATGCCAATACCAAAATCAGTATTATGGGTATGAATTTTTTTAACATTTTTTCCTCCAATCAGTTTATGTCTATTCTATTTATTTCGCCGTCTACGAGACGGATGATTCGTTTACCATATTCCGCTATTGCTTCTTCGTGAGTAACCTGCACTATCGTCAGATTCGTTTCTTCATTCAGCTTCATAAATAACTCCATTATGTTGTTGCTTGTTGAAGTATCAAGAGCTCCTGTTGGCTCATCAGCAAGGAGCACCGATGGGTTACCAACTATAGCCCTTGCTATGGCAACTCTTTGCTGCTGTCCTCCTGAAAGCTGAGTAGGCAAATGCTTCATTCTGTCCTTCAGTCCAACTTTTATCAATGCTTCCTCTGCCATTTCCTTTCTCATTTTCCCGTTTATGCCTCTATATACAAGAGGAATTTCCACATTTTTTAGAGAATTCAGCTTTGTGAGCAAGCTGAAATTTTGAAATACAAATCCTAAGAACCTGTTTCGTATTTCCGACAGCTGGTTGTCACTGAGTTTTTCAACACTGTTACCGTCAAGTATATAACTGCCTTCTGTACATTTGTCAAGACAACCTATTACATTCAACAGAGTTGATTTTCCAGATCCCGACGGACCCATAATTGAAACAAATTCACCATTTTCAATACATAAATCAATGTTTTTTAATGCATTAAACTTAATTTCTCCAATTCTATATTCTTTTACTATCTTGTTCATCTTTATTACATCCAAGATGTCACCTCCAGTCCAAATACATTAGACGTCAATGAAAAATATAAGTTCCCTTATTTTTAAAAAATCACAAAAAAATAAAGCGGTTACCCGCTTTATTCCTTTATTTATTTCAATACATCTATCTCTATTCCATCTATCCATACTGTAGAATCCCCATCATAGTCAAAATACAACAGTATTCTATCCGTATTTCCCAGGTTCACAGTAAGCTGATTAAGGAACCATATGTCGCTGTTTAAAAGGACCTTGTCGCTTGAATAAG
>JAUVAG010000124.1 GCA_030591825.1 Dethiosulfatibacter sp. | reverse complement strand
ATTCCTAAGCTTCTTCACCATATCGTCATCCGGATTCTCAAGCTCCGACAAAACAACAGGTGATACATTCATATCAGTGGTTTCATTTAGCTGCTCCGAAAACACCTGCGCCTGCTCGATATTGCACTCAATAAATATGGCATTGATGCTCTTCATCTTACTTTCCTTCTCTTCTATTCGATCCTTCACAAGCTCCATGAATTCCTCTGCCGAAAGACCCGAACCAAGAGCTTCATCTATAGCAAGGTCAATTATCTTGAATACCTTGTCCTGTATAGCATGTCTTTTCCATATATGGGCTGCCTCATCTACAAAAGTTCCCCTTCCCTGGTATGATACAAGTACACCTTCATGCTCAAGAAACTTGTATGCATTGGATATGGTATTCCTGCTGATGTGCAGCTCGCTAGCAAGCTGCCTTTCCGTAGGAAGCTTGTCACCCACCTTCAGAGCTCCCTTCTTGATATTGCCTGTTATCTGATTTTTTATCTGTATATAAAAGGGCACCCCGCTGCTTCTAACTATATCTATTTTCATTATCCGCCTCCGCAATATTGTTCATCTTTTCTCTCTCCAGTCCTTGTACTTTTCAAGGTCAGCTTCAATCTGTTTCACGGCAAGGGTCACCACTGCCAGGTCGTCTACAAAACCAAAACCTGAAATAAAATCCGGAACGAAATCAAAGGGATTGACAAAATATAGTACGGCTGCAGTTGTAAGTATTACTGAACCATAGGGTATCTGTTTGTATTCGCCCTTCATATAATCTTTCAAAAGAAGTATCATATAGTTCACATTGTCGAAAAGTTTTCTGATTGGTCCCTTTTTTCTTTCATCGAGTTTTTTTTCAGCACGTTTCAGCATCTTATCCATTTTCTCATAGTCTTCCAGAAGCTTCTCCGCTTCAGGAGACCACTTGTCATTTTTTTCCCTCAGGAATCTTTCCCTTGAATTCTTTTCTATATAATCCTTATTAAACATCCAGGTCACCTTTCAAAATATTTAGAGCATGGTTCAACAACTTGTCTTTGCTGTTTTCGCTTGGAAAATCCAGTACAATTGTCAGTAGACTGTCTAGAATATCTCCTACTACAGGTCCTTCATTTACTCCTATGGTCTTAAGATCATATCCAGATACCTGAAGATCGCTAAGACTTAGTGGATCCTTCCTGCTAAGGATAGTCATGGTTTTTTCCTCCATGTTCTTAAGCTTGTCAAGACCCTTCCTGTTTGATTTTCCTATTATGTCCGCATAGTTCAGGTTGAACATGTCATCAAGATTTTCCTTTCCAACCTTGTTTATATATCTTTTTACACCCTTGTCCCCTATGTTCATTTCCTTAAGTGGATGATACCTTATGAGCTTCCACACCTTTTCGATTATTTCATTGGAATACTTTAGCCTTTTCAGTATCTTCCTGCTTAGCTCCGCCGACTCTATATGGTGTCCGTAGAAATGCCCCTCGTTGGTTTCATCCATGGTTAGGCAATATGGCTTTGTTATGTCATGAAAAAGAGCCGCCAGCCTAATGCTGGTCTTTGGCGCCGTATTGTCAAGGACTGCCATTGTATGATCAAATACATCCTTGTCGTGGTAGCTGCTGTGCTGCTGAAATCCAACGCAAGGTATCATTTCAGGAAAAAGCTGCTCTAGAATATTCGTATGGAGCATCTTGTAAAATCCTGTAGAGGGAACCTGGGACAGCAGTATCCTGTTAATTTCGTTCTGTATCCTTTCAGGACTTATATATTTGATTTTGCTCGAATTCATCCTCATAGAATCAACTGTGCTGTCCTCTATTTCAAAACCCAACTCCGACATGAACCTTATGGCTCTCAGCATACGCAAAGCGTCCTCCCTGAATCTCAGCTCAGGTTCTCCAATTGCTCTTATGACCTTTCTTTTTATGTCTGCAACACCATTAAGTGGATCCACTATATTTCCTTCCTTGTCCATGCACACTGCATTGATGGTAAAATCTCTTCTAGTCAGGTCCTCTTCAAGGTCTGTTGAAAAATGAACCACAGAAGGTCTTCGGCTGTCCACATATTCATAATCCTTTCTATAGGTTGTTATCTCATAGAAGGTGGACTCAACGATGACTGTTACGGTTCCATAGTCTATTCCCGTAGGTATGGTTCTTTCAAACAAATTCATTATGGTCACAGGATGGGCGTTGGTGGTTATGTCATAATCCCTAACTGGAAGTCCAAGGAGTAGATTTCTCACAGCACCGCCTACAAGGTAAGCTTCATATCCGCTTTCATTTATTTTATTAAGTATATAGTAAACGTCTTTATTTATATCCATGGTCATCCTCATTTATACTGATTTTCTGTTTATTTACTCTAATTATAGCACAAAATCAATGTATCTAAAAAAAATTGATATTCAAACATAAAGTTAGTGACTAAAAGCCTCATATTTGGTTATAATACTAACATCAGGTTAAATTGGCGGTGAAAGATGAAAAAGAAAATTCTTGCATTTACTCTAATATTGCTGATCATCACAAGCACGTTTCTTTTTGCTTATTCCGAGACATATACTATCTCGACAACGTATGATCTTGAAAACACACTATTGAGCAGTCTCTACAATCGAAACACAAATATTTCAATTAACTATACAGGTAAACTCAGCGGCCTGGAAAATGTATTGAACGGTATAATCTACAAGGATGAGTACCTCAAATACACAATTGGAAACTGGAAGTGGAGCTACAAAGGCTACGAAGGAAATCTCGACATAAATATTGAAGCATCACACTTAATCAGCAGGACAGAGGAAGACATGTCCAATATTAAGATTGACGAAATACTAAACAGCATAATTTCCGACAACATGACGGTTCATGAAAAAATCAAGGCGGCACACGATTATGTAGTTCTAAATGTGGCTTACGACAAAACGCTTACCTACAGAACTCAATATGATGCTCTGTTTAGAAACACCACTGTATGCCACGGATATGCTTTATTGTTCTATAGAATGATGGAGGAATTGAATATCCCTGTGAGACTTGTCATTGGAAGCGCCGGCAGCGCCCACATCTGGAACATGGTCCAGGTGGACAATGCATGGTACCATATCGATACAACTTTTGACGATCCGGTACCCGACAGGTTAAATCAGGTTTCCTACAAATACTACATGCTGACTGAAGAAGAAATTTCTAAGGATCATGTTATAGAAGAAGAAAACATACCTAATACATCAGAGACTTACGAATTGCTTTTAACCGAGCTGGTTGAGAATTCAGGCAACACGGTATACATCAACCTATTAAACTCTTTGGGCTACAACTACATCAACACGACACCAAATATTGAAGATGACAAGGATACAAATACTGTTTCTTCTGCAATAAACATTCTTGCAATAGACGACTATGTGAAGTATGACAGTTCCTATGGCTTCCCCTTTATTGATGAGAACAGCAGAACTCAGGTACCTTTCAGGATAACTCTTGAAAACCTCGGTGCAAATGTTTCATGGGACGAAGAAAACAGAACGGCAATTGCTGAACTAAATGATATCAAAGTAAAGATACCAATCGGCGAATCCTACATCATAGTAGATGGAAAAAAAGTTCAAAACGACACAAATTCCCTAATAAAAGATGGAAGAACCTATCTTCCCATAAGGAAGGTAATGGAATCCTTCGGTTATACAGTTGGATGGAACGGCCTCACACAGACAGTTCTAATAAGCGAGTAAAACAAATTTGAATCGAAATAAACAAAAACCGGCCACTGGCCGGTTTTAATTTTTTTGATTCAATTTAATCAAGTGATAAATCTTAATGTTTAGATAAATGCATGTCCTTCTTCATCTTTTATATCCTCTTCATCAACAGTACATTCAGTCTTGGAGCCGTAAAACTCAAGAACTGGAAGTACAAACATGCATCCAACACCTGGCTCGTTGAAACAGTCAAGTTCTCTTTTGATTTTCTTTACAATTCTTTTCAACTTAGCTTCTTCTTTTACAATACTGAAAACAAGTTTATTGTATGGCTTTCTACCATCAATGAGCTTTCTCATGATGGCAAGCATAGGCACATGAACATTGTGATCCAAAAGAACCTTACCCATCCCTTGACTGTCAATTGTGGTTGCGCCCAGTTCTTCTTCGTAAAAAAGTTCGTGTATCATATCCAGTCTATATACATCATTTAATATTAAAAATAAAGCGTACACTATACTTTCCTCCTTTTCATTGTTAATAATAGTATAGCACAGCAGTCAATTTAAATAAACATTTATTCTTTATTATACTCGTCCATTTATCCACTGTAAAATATAGTCAATAACCTCATCCCTTTCCTTTTCATTCAATATTTCATGATAAAGGTCAGGGAAAATTTTAATGGACTTGTCTTTTGAACTTATGCTGTCATGTAAATTAACCGATGCTTCCTTAGGGATTATTCTATCACTACCTCCGTGTAGAATCAAACAAGAATATTCATATTTAGGTAAATTTTTCACTAAATAGTCAGTTCCACTAACTAGAAACTGATAATAAAAGCCTGCCGTAGCCTTATCAAAGACAAGTTCGTCCTTTCTGTACCTGTCCACAACATCAGGATCTCTGGAGAGATTTGCCGACAAATCATTTTTTATATAGAAATCAGGCTTTATACTGTTGGCTAGTTTCATGAATTGCCCTTTCAAACCTTTGACTTCTTCATTGTAATAGGAAGCGGCTCCTGAAAGTACCTGTCCCTGAAGCTTGTCAGGATAGGTAATGCCATAAACCAATGTTATAAAGCCTCCCATGCTGTGACCCATCATGTATAGGGGCTTGTCTGGATTCTCCTTGATTGCAAGGTCAACAACTATGTCAGCATCGTAGACAAAATCCATGTAGTTTTCCAGATGGCCTCTTTTCCCCTGACTTTTTCCATGTCCTCTGTTGTCGAACCTGTAGGTTGATATTCCGTCGTTGTTCATTCTTTTAGCAAGATAGTCATACCTTCCCATATGCTCTGCAAATCCATGAATAACTATAAACACAGCTTTTGGATTTTCAACTTCGTTTTTACAGCAGGCAAGGACAAGATTGTCCTTTGTTTTTATATTAAATATCTTTCTGGTCATTTTTATGCCTCCTGCCCAAGAATATTCCTGCAATTACTGCCGTAATTGGAATCGTAAGTACTATTCCAATACTTCCTGTTATTGCCCTTATTATTTCAGTAGCTATTACATCAAGATT
>JAUVAG010000019.1 GCA_030591825.1 Dethiosulfatibacter sp. | reverse complement strand
TACGAAGTAGAGGTATGGATATCCGACTGCGTATATTACTAGAGTTCCAAGTAGACATGTTCCAAGTATTTTAAGGAAGCTTGGCTTTGCGTCTTTTTCAAGTATTAGACCTACAAGGTAAGCTGCAGCTATGAAGCCAAGGAGATATCCAAAGGTTGGGCTGAAAATATACTGGAATCCGCCTGTACCTCCTGCGAAAACTGGAAGACCGATAAGCCCCATGACTATATATAGTATCTGTGAAAGTGCTCCAAGTTTTGAACCTAGGAAAATTCCTGCCATGACTGTGAACAAAAGCTGCATGGTTATTGGTGCTGGACCTACTGGTATGGAAATAAATGCTCCTATTGCAGTCATTGCTGCGAATAATGCTGTAAGTATCATTTCTCTAGTACTGATTTTCATAAAAACTCCTCTTGTTTATATCTTTATTATAGTGATTTAAGTGTCAAAAGTACAAAGTTGAATTTTTGAATATAATATATAGTATCTGGATGGTTCAACTAGATGCTATATATTGTATGAAAAATTATGAAACTTGCTTTTGACCTTCAAATCACTTAGTGGTATAATTTCTTTGTAAACTTCTTTTGGGTTATTTGTTTACAATGATATATTAAAGGATGATGATTGTCAACTTGTTTTTCGAGTTGGTTTACAATAGAAAGACAATTGGTTGACGAAAGGTGATGAAATGAAAGAAAAAATTATACATATATTGAACAATGAAAAAGATTTTGTATCCGGCGAGGAAATCAGCAAGATACTTGGTGTCAGCAGGGCTGCGGTATGGAAGCATATGAAGGCTTTGAAGGAAGAGGGTTATGAGATAGAGTCCGTAACCAGGAAAGGGTATAGGCTAGTAGCGTCTCCGGACCTTCTTACTGAAGAGGAAGTAAAAAAACATTTAACATCCTCTGTAATGGGAAGAAAAATCATGTATTTTGATTCTTTAGAATCAACAAATACTACAGCCAAGGACCTGGCTGACAAAGGACAGGAACACGGCACTGTTATAGTTGGTGAAGAGCAGTCTGCCGGTAAGGGAAGGCTTGGAAGAAGCTGGGTATCTCCAAAGTACAAGGGAATTTGGATGTCTTTCATACTGAGACCGGAAATCAATCCAATGCTAATCGCCAAAATAACACAGGTTGGAGCAGCTGCAGTGGTGAAGGCTGGAGAGGAGATGAATCTTGACTTAAAGGTGAAGTGGCCAAACGACATAATACTCAATGACAAAAAGATTTGCGGAATACTTACTGAAATGAGCTCCGAGCTTAACCAGATAAATTATGTAATACTTGGAATAGGAATAAATGCCAACCTTGATCTTGAGGATTTTGAGGAGGAACTTGTGTTGAAGGCATCCTCCATCAAGATGGAATTGGGAGAGGTTGTGGACAGGAAGGAGCTTGTCGGAAAGATAATCAACAATTTTGAAAAGCTATACGACAGCTTCATGGCAGATGGTAGAGGTCTTGATTCCATAAGTATATGCAGGGAAAAATCCATTCTAATAGGAAGGGAAGTAAGGGTAATCAAGGGCGGAGAATCTACTGAAGCAAAGGTTTTGGATCTTAATGACGACGGAGAGCTTGTTGTTAAAAAGAAGAATGGCGAAGTTGAAAAGCTTTTCTCCGGGGAAGTTTCAGTTAGAGGAAAAAATGGATATGTGTTATAATAGTTAGTAGAAATTTGACAGTAGAAATCTAATGATTGTGAAGGTAAATTATGAAAGATTATTTTATGAATAAAGCAATTTTGGAAGCCGAAAAAGCATATGACATGGAAGAGGTTCCAGTAGGAGCTGTTGTAGTGAAAGACGGAAAAATAATCGGCAAAGGATTTAACCAGAAAGAAAGCGCCAAGGATGCAACGAAGCATGCGGAAATACTTGCAATCAACGAAGCCTGCAAGACACTGGACACCTGGAGGTTAACAGGATGTACCATGTATGTTACCCTTGAACCATGTGCCATGTGTGCGGGAGCTCTTGTGAACTCGAGGATAGAGAATCTTATAATAGGAGCAAGTGATCCAAAGACTGGAGCCTGTGGTTCTATTTTCAACATAGTGAACGAGGAAAAGCTTAACCATCGAGTAAAGGTAAAGTTTGGAGTCATGGAAGATGAATGCTCGACAATGTTGAAGGAATTCTTTAGAAATTTAAGGAGTAAAGACAATGATTGATCTATTGATTAAGAGAAGAAGCATAAGAAAATATACAGATGAGAAGATTGAAGAAAACAAGGTTGAAATATTGAAAAAGGCTGCACTTCTTGCCCCTACGGGAAAAAACAAGAAAGAATGCGAATTTGTATTTGTAGACGACAAGGAAATTCTTACACAGCTTTCGAATGTAAAGCCTCAAGGTGGAAAGATGATTGAAGGTGCAGCTCTTGCTATTGTCGTTGTAGCCGATGAAACCAAGTCGGATATATGGATAGAGGACGCTTCTATAGCTGCTGCAACTATTCATTACGCAGCCCAGGATTTGGAACTTGGATCCTGCTGGGTACAGATAAGAAAGAGGATGTTTGACTACGATGCGGACATAAGCGCAGAGTCTCTCGTTAAGGATATACTTAACCTTGGAGAAGACATGAAGGTCCATAGCATCATATCAATAGGCTATCCAGAAAAATGGAGACCTGAAAATGATGTGTCCAGCCTTGACTATTCAAAAATACACACAAATAAGTGTTGAAGAATAGGTATAAATTAAACCAGAGAATATAAAATCTCTGGTTTTTATATACTTGATTTAAATCATGTCGGGGTATTTTGTATCCCAATGAACGTTTTTTAGGAATTGTTCCAGTTCCTGACTTTTTTTATGTCTAAAAAGATTTACTATTTCCCTGTGTTCTTCGTTTGATTCATTTAAGGCTTTGAAGAGTCTTTCTGTGTCATCGCTGATATAAGAACGGTGAACAGGACCTGAAGATAGGTTCTTAAGCATGTCTATAAGTTTCAAGTTGTCGCATTTTTCTATATATATAAGGTGAAATTCATCCTGAAGAGAATAGTAGTCGTTGTAGTTTGTATACTTAATGGCAATGTCTAGCTTATCGCAGGTTTCTTCCATCTTTAGATAGTCTTCTTCGGTCATGTTATTTATTGACAGAGTTGCAGCAAGGGCATCCAGTGTGGCTATTATTGTATATAAATTAATTTTTGCTTTATCTTCAAGCTCTATTATTGAATACCCTTTTCGGGGTATTTTTTTTATTATATGATCAGAAGTTAGCTTAATAAGGGCTTCTCTAACGGGAGTCCTGCTTATACCAAGCTCGTCGCAAATCTGTTGTTCGGTAAATATGATGTCTACCGTCAATTCGTGATGCTGTATTTTATCAAGTATTGATTTCGTTACTTGTTCCGTAAGTGATGATGTTTGCATTGAATGTTCACTCCTTTTTTATACTCATATTTTATATTATTTCATACATTATGTCAATTGGCGAGTTTGTGTATTTGTTTAATGGTTTTAATTGTGAATATATTAACGTATACGTCAAATACGCGATCAAACAAAAGAAAATATACACCAATTAAAAAGAATTTCATCATTGTTTTAAATTGATAAAATGTTCATATGTCAACATAAATGCTTGAAAAAATAGAAACGATTGAAGAATTTTTAAAAATGGATTTGACAAAGGCTTTTGGTTTACGTATAATTGTATACATAAAGTACTTTAACTTTAAACACAAAATATTTCAGGAGGTTTTATCATGGATCAAAAACCATATGCAGTTGTTGAATGGAATGATACGGAAAGTGATGCGAAGGGGTGGTTGTGTGCTTATAATTTTGTTAACCATTATTGTGGCGGTGGAACAAGAATGCATCCTACGGTTACAAAAGAAGAGGTTGTAAGACTAGCCACTACTATGGGTTATAAATATAAGGCTTGTGAATCTGAAACTACAGGTGGATGCAAGGGCGGAATAGCTTATGATTATAAAGCTCCAGATGCTAAAGATGTATTGAGAAGATACTTGAATGCAATGGCTCCATATATCAAGGCCGGTGTATCCATTGGTGGAGACCTGGGAGTAGACTATAGCGATGTTCTTGGAATCCTAGATGATATGGGAATAGGTTTGCCTCAAACTAAAGCAATGAAAGAAGATGTAAAGATTCAGCAGTTTATCAGAAATCATGATGAAGCATGTGATATGACTTACGACGGATTCAAGATGTATGACATGATAACTGGATACGGATGTGCTCATTCTTTGGATGAAGCATGGAGATACAGGAAGGGAAAAGATGGCGCAAAAGTTGTAATTCAAGGATTCGGATGTGTTGGAGCGAGTATGGCAAACAATCTTGATCAGATGGGTTATAAGGTTGTAGGCGTTGCAGATGCAAATCTTCTGGTTGAATGTCAGGAAGGACTAGATGTGGAGAAACTTATTGCTACAAGAAAACCTAAGGGTGAAATGGATCCTACAGCTTTTGAGGATAACTACACAGTAAGGCGCAATGTGGAATGGCTTGATGTTGATTGTGACATATTGGTACCTGCAGCTCTTGAAGATGTAATAAATATGGATAATGTTGATAAGGTTAAAGCTTCCCTAATAGTTGAGGCGGCGAATATACCTGTAACGGCGGAAGCTGATGAAGTGCTTTTCAAGAATAATGTAGATGTATGCGTTGATTTTGTTGCAAACCTAGGTGGAATTAGAATTTATGAAGCTCTTGTATTTGGACTAGTGAATCCCGTTCCAAATGAAATAGTTGATGATACAACTTCTCTAATAAGAAAGAATACAAGACTTATGTTTGAAGAAGCGGATAAAAGAAACATAAGCCATAGAGCTGTTGCCCGGGATTTATTTAAACCTGATGTATTTGATACACCAGACATATAAGATGGAGGCTGAAATTGAAAAAACTGATTACAAATGTTGAAAGCTGTAAAAGTTGTAAATATTGCGAGGACAATTGTCCCAAAGACGCTATAAAAGTTAATGGTAAAATCAACAGTAAGGGATATCCTACAGTAGTTGTTGATGAAGAAAAATGCATAGTATGTGGAATATGCTATAACGTATGTCCAGATTATGTGTTTGAAATACATGAGTGTGAGGTGTAATGATGGATAAACAATTGATGAAGGGAAATGAAGCAATTGCTGAAGCTGCAGTGAGAGCGGGTTGTAAATTCTTTGCTGGATACCCTATTACACCACAGAGTGAAATATTGGAATATCTATCTTGGAGAATGCCTGAGGAAGATGGTGTGTTTATACAAAGCGAATCGGAACTTGCAGGAATAAGCATGGTTTATGGGGCCGCAGCTACAGGATTTAGAACTATGACCAGTTCGTCAGGTCCTGGTTACAGTTTGTTGCAGGAAGGGATTTCGTATATAGCATCGGCAGAGCTTCCTTGTCTTCTAGTAAATGTTATGCGTTACGGCTCAGGACTTGGAGACATTTTTGTGGGACAGAGTGATTATTGGCAAACTGTAAAAAATGGAGGACATGGTGATTACCGTTCAATAGTCTATGCGCCAGCTTCCGTACAGGAGGCAGCTGATCTTGTAAGGCTTGGATTTGATAAAGCAGAGGAATATCGAAATCCAGTCACATTGCTATCGGATGCTTCCATAGGGCAGATGATGGAACCTGTTGATCTTCCCAAGATTATTGACCATGACCCGGACAAGTATGATTGGACGGCAAGTGGAAAAGGAGAAAGGAAGTTTAATCGTATTACATCAAATATGTACTATATGGATAACTTTGATGAATATATTTCGAAAAAATACAAGACTATAGAAGAAAATGAGCAGCTATGGGAAGAGTTTCATACTGAAGATGCAGAATATGTTCTTGTTGCTTACGGTATATCTTCAAGAATTAGTATAGAGGCTGTTGAAGCTGTCAGAAAAAAAGGAATCAAGGCGGGTCTAATACGTCCTATTTCTCTATATCCGTTTCCTGTTAAGGCATTTGAAGGACTAAAAGATGTTAAGGGACTTATATCAGTTGAAATGACGAAGCTTTCCCAAATGGCGGAAGATGTTGCTCTTGCTTCAAGGATGAAGGTTCCTGTATATGGAATAACAGGTGGTACTGAACTTTATGAAGTGGAAGATGTAGTTGAATCCATTCTGGAAATTGTAGATGGAAAAGCAAAGGAGGTTATATAATGGTTATTAAAAGTAAACCTGAAGCCTGTTTTGTAGATAATAAATATTGTCCTGGCTGCGGTCATGGAATTATCAACAGGTTAGTGGCGGAAGTTTTAGAGGAAATGGGGGAAGAAAAGAAGGCCATTGGGGCAATAGCAGTAGGGTGTGCTTCTCTTATGCCCGACACTTTTGGAATTGACTGTATTCAGGCGCAGCACGGAAGAGCTGCTGCAGTGGCAGTGGGAGTTAAGAACTGCCGTCCTGACAATATGGTGTTCTCCTACCAGGGAGATGGTGATGCACTTGCCATTGGTTTTTCTGAGACTATGTATGCTGCCATAAGAAATGATAATATTACAGTAATATTTGTAAACAACGGAAATTTTGGAATGACAGGTGGCCAGATGGCTCCTACTACCCTTGAAGGACAAAGGACTACGACTTCTCCAAAGGGAAGGGATATTATGGCTACAGGAGCTCCACTAAATGTCATTAATCTTATGAAGACATTGGATGTTGCATACCTTGCACGTGGATCTGTTGATGGAAATGCAAATATAATGAAGACAAAAAAATATATACGAGAAGCATTTGAAGCACAAAAAAACAAGGAAGGGTACAGTTTTGTTGAAGTATTGTCACCCTGTCCGACAAACTGGAATAAATCCCCTCAGGATTCAATGAAACATATTCGTGAAACAGTCGTAAAAACCTATGAAATGGGTGTTTATGCAGAAAGGAGAGGAGACAATGCCTGATATTATATGTGCAGGATTCGGCGGTCAGGGAGTACTGACTGCAGGGCTTATACTTGCAAAAACTGGAATGAACAATGATAAAAATGTTACATGGATTCCATCCTACGGTTCTGAAATGAGAGGTGGAACTGCAAACTGCAATCTTAAGATATCTGATGGAAGGATAGCCAGTCCTTTTGTCAAAAAAATAGATATACTTTTAGCCATGAATACTCCGTCTGTAGAAAAATTTGAGCCTATGGTAAGGGAGGGTGGAATTGTAGTTATCAACGAGAGTCTTATTAAGAACTGGAATTTCAGAGATGACATTAAGGTAGTAGGTGTCGAGGCTACGGCCATAGCAGAATGGATAAAAAATCCAAAAGGCGCAAATATTGTAATGCTTGGAGCTCTTGCATCTACTGAAAAACTCTTTGAAGGTAGTATAATGCTTTCAGGGGTAAATGAATTTTTCAGGGCAAAGGGTAAGAACAATCCTCTAAATTCTGTTTGCTTTAGAGAGGGAATGAACAAGGCGAGGAATTTGAATGAATATTAACAAGTTGCTTAAACCGGAAAAAATAGTCATAGTTGGAGCCAGTGAGAAAGAGGGTTTTGGTGGAGATACTTGCAGAAATGTGATGACATACATGTTTGAAGACAAATACTATTTCGTCAATCCCAGAAGAAGTGAAGTTTTTGGAGTAAAGTGCTATAAATCCATATCGGACCTTCCGGAAAGTATTGACCTGGTTGTTATTTGTACACCTGTTCATACCGTTGAAGATATTCTTCAGGAAGCCAAAGATAAAGGTGCAGGAGCTGCCGTGGTATTTGCCAGCGGTTATTCGGAAACAGGAACTGAAGAAGGGATAGAAAGAGAAGAATCCCTTATAGCTACTTGTAGGTCTCTTGATATTGCTCTTATGGGTCCAAATTGTGCAGGATTCTTTAATTATAATGATATGGTTTCATCCTTTGCCTTCATTTCGGAGGAAAGGGACAGGAGCGGAAGTGTAGGATTTGTTTCCCAGAGCGGTCAGCTTGCATTGTCGATGATGGACAGTCCAAAGATGAAATTTTCATATGCCATATCTGCAGGAAACAGTTCGGTAGTAACCATGGAAGAGTATCTTGATTTTCTGGTAGAAGACAAGGACACAAAGGTAATAGCAATGTATCTTGAAGGGATAAAGGATACAGAGCCCTTTGTAGAAGCATTGAAGAAGGCTGCAATAATAAGGAAACCTATTGTAGTATTGAAGACAGGAAGATCTCAAAAAGGACAGGAAATTGCAGCATCCCACACAGGTAGTTTGTCTGGTACTGACAAGGTATATGATGCATTGTTTAGAAAATTCGGTGTAATTAGAGTTGATGATCTGGAAGAACTTATGTCTACCTGTATGGCAATGGCAATTTTGAAGAAAATGCCTGATAAGCCAAAAATTGCTTCAATGAACCTTTCTGGTGGAGAAACTGGAATCTGTGCAGATCTTGGAGAAATCCACGGAATTGAATATGCGGATTTTGACTTGGAAACAGTCAATAGACTGAATGATTTACTGCCTGAATATGCTTCTCCCAATAATCCTTTGGATATGACTGCAACTTTGTCATATGATGTTGACAAGTATGCTGAAGCTCTTGATATAGTAATGATAGATCCTGAAGTTGGACTTGTTGCTGTTGGGTATACACTCCTTCAGGAAATAGCAGATCCGGCCATAAAGTATATGACCCAGAGCCTTGAAAAAGTGATGAGGGATCCAAAGGCTAAACCAGTTGTAATGATTCCCTTCACTGAAAACACAAGAAATGCCGAGTATAGCGAAAGACTTGAGAAAGTAGGAGTACCTGTTTTACCGACATCAAACTATGCATTCAAGGTGTTGAAGAATATATCGGATTTCGTTGCCTATGATGCTTCCGAGCATGACCTTGAAGTTAAAGTTCCAAGTGGAAATATAGGTAAGATCAACCCCTTAAGCGAATCGGAGAGTAAAAAGATAGTGGGATCATATGGCATTCCTTTTCCTAGGACTGAAGTTGTTAAAAGTCTCAACCAGGTAGAAGAACTAGCAAAAGAAATGGGATATCCACTGGTTGCAAAAATTGACAGTCCTGATATCATGCATAAATCTGATGCAGGCTGTGTCAAACTCAATCTGAACCATGTTGATGAGGTAGTGGATGCATATAGTGATATAATAGAGAATGCGCTGAAATACAAGGATGATGCTGTCATCAATGGAGTGCAGTTAAGCAATATGGTTAAAAGTGGAATAGAAATGATTATTGGTGTAAAGAATGATCCTCAGCTTGGACCTTGCATAATGTGTGGACTGGGTGGAGTGTTTGTAGAGGTTTTCAAGGATACTTCACTGGGACTTGCTCCGGTTTCGAGAAGTGAAGCGGAAAAAATGGTTAATTCATTAAAGGGAGTCAAGCTGTTGAAGGGATACAGGGGATCGGAACCAGCAGATATTGATGCATTTGTAGATGCTATTGTAAATGTTTCAAAACTTGCAACGGAACACATGAATAGTATGACAGAATTGGATATAAACCCAATCTTTGTCTATGAAGAGGGAATTTGCGCAGTTGATGCACTTTATGTGAGAAACAGTTAACCAGGAGGAATTTATGAACAACACTATGAAAAAATATTTAACGATTTTAGCACTCTCAATAAGTGGTGGAACCATTTATATTCTGCCATATATGAAGTATGTGTTTTATGATTACCAGATTGATGTTAT
>JAUVAG010000204.1 GCA_030591825.1 Dethiosulfatibacter sp. | reverse complement strand
TTTGTGCAGGTATAGGAACTGGAATAATGTTCTGGGGTCCTATTGAGCCTCTGTTTTTATTTTATTAACAGCAGACATTGACGCAAACGATCTTTGCACTAATGCAAAGAACGTTTGCGCCAAAGGTCGCTGTGAACAAATCAATATTCTTGGTAATCCTTGAACTTTGAATTCCAAAACTTCCGAATCCCTTTGCGTTCAGTCATTATAATATGAACATACTGTTTTTATACTCATGAAAACGTTTTTGGCACGGATATTGCTTTATATATCGGTATACAAGAAAGCAAAAATGTTGCGTTAACCGTGTGAACGGTTATTTAAGAGACGAGGTAAAGTAACCTTAGCCTCATAATACCAACACTTCAAGGGATTATGTATTTTTAACTTTCTTGAGCTATAAAAATATTCTAGGAGGAACAAAATGAACAAATTTAGAATTAGTCTTATTGCCGTACCAATCATGATTTTCGCAATAATAATCGGATCGAGTATAATCGATGCAGATGCAACAGCGACATTTGTAATGAATGTCTACCTATTCATAGCTAAATATTTCGGAGCAATAATGCAGGTAACATGTTTTATTTTCCTTATTGGAGTGCTTTACGTAGCATTTTCAAAGACAGGAAATATCAAGTTTGGAGGAAGGGATGCCAAGCCGGAGTTATCAAGATGGGCATATTTTACAATAGCTCTTTGTGCAGGTATAGGAACTGGAATAATGTTCTGGGGACCAATTGAACCATTATACTTTGCCATGGCACCACCACAGGGAGTTACAATGGCAGCGGGAAGCCCTGAAGCAATACAGTTTGCAATGAACAAGTCATTCATGCACTGGGCATTTACACCATATGCACTTTATGCACTTTGTGGACTTTCAATTGCATATGCAGTATACAATATGAAGATGCCAAACACTGTATCAAGCGGTATGACTTTATTATATGGAGAAAAATTCATCAAGTCGAGATACAAGGATGTAGTTGATGCAATAGCACTTACTGCAATATGTTCAGGACTTGCAGGTGGACTTGGAAACGGACTTATCCAGCTGGGAGCGGGAATTGAAATGATCTCTGGAATACCTTCAGGACCCCTTGTATGGATATCACTGGCAGTTGCAATTACAGTAATATACACAATATCAAGCATATCAGGACTTCAAAAGGGAATAAAGTTCCTTTCGGAGAAGAATGCTTGGATATTCATAGCATTCTTGACATTAACAATAGTAGCAGGACCTACGAAATACATAATGGACCTTACAGCACAAAGTTTTGGACATTATGCAAATAACATGATTTCGTCGTCAATATTCACATCACCTGGCAACACTGACATGTGGCCTGAATGGTGGGATACATTCTACCTGGCGGACTGGTTGTCATTTGCACCACTTGTAGGACTCTTCCTTGCAAGAATAAGCTATGGAAGAACAATTAGAGAATTCATAACAATCAACCTTATCGCACCTGCGATGTTTGCAGTAGTTTGGTTTGGAGCATTTGGAGGATTTGTACTTGATCTTCAGTTCACTGGAAAATTCGACATGTTCAATTATATGATGACTGAAGGTTTTGACGGAGTAATGCTTAAAGTTGCCGAGTTCCTTCCATTTGGAAATATCATCCAGCCAATTATCATCGTTACAATAATGCTTTCATATGTAACAATGGCAGATTCAATGACTTCTTCAATATCAATAATGTCACTTAAGGATACAAATGTTAAGGAAGCACCTATAGCAATGAAAGTATTTTGGGGATCTTTGATGGGAGCCCTTGCAGTAATATTTGTAACAGTAGGAGGAATCGACGGAGTTAAGACACTTCTTGCAATATCAGGACTTCCTGTAATGATAGTAATGATGTTCATGTTTGCTGGAATCATGAAGAGACTAGTAATAGACAAGAACTATTCGGTTGACGAGCTTATGCCTGAAAAAGAAATTGGACTTAAGAAAGAAGCTGTTTAAAAAAAATAGGATTGATATGATATCCATAAGCTCCCTACTCCCTCGGTACAACAATCTCTAATTTATAATGTTGATTGTTGAACCTCGAAGTCGAGACCTCGCTTATAAATATCATATCATGTCAAAAAATATTAATTAAGGAAAAGAGGCGTATTATGGAATGTTCAAATGTTGTTCAGTTAAAAAATATCCTAATGACATCAAGGAAGTGACCCTCGCAAGCAATATGGCGCTTAATGAGATAGTGGCAGTGGCAAGGTACGGAGCCAAGGTGCATTTTTCAAAAGAGTATATTGAAAGGGTAAACAAGTATAGAGGATTTGTTGAGGCATTTGCGGAAAACAATGAGAGAGTCTATGGCATAACAACAGGTCTTGGCGACAATGTCAAAATAATGATAGACAGGGAAAAAAGAAAAGACATAAACAGGAATCATTTAAGGGCACATGCCACTTCTGTAGGAGAGCCTGCAACAAAAGAATCTGTAAGGGCCATGATGATCGTAATGCTTTCACATATGGGAAACGGACATGCTGCTGTAAGCCTTAATACGCTGACTCAAATGAAGGACATGCTGAACAACGGAATAACTCCATATGTTCCAAAAAACGGATCCGTAGGATATCTTACACTTGAAGCACATATAAGTCTTGTGATGCTTGGAGAAGGAAAGGCTTATGTGGAAGGAATTCTTGTTGATGGAGATGAAGCCTTGAAACTTAAAGGAATGAAGCCAATTGAAGCCGATATCAAGGAAGGACTTTCTCTTGTATCGGGAACAACTTCAGTGACTGCCTTTGGAGCCCTTGCTCTATACGATGCAATAATATATGCAAAGACTGCCGATATAGCAGGTGCAATGTCTCTTGAGGTATTGAAGGGAACCATGATGGCTTTTGATGAAAGAATAATGAAGGCAAGACCCCATGTGGATCAGTACAATACTGCCAGCAATGTAAGGTCAATCCTTGAAGGCAGTGAAATCATCAAGAAGTACGAAGGATACAGGGTTCAGGATGCTCTTTCCCTCAGATGTATACCTCAGCTTCACGGAGCAGCAAAGAAGGTAATAAACGATGCTCTCGTCACCATGGAAATAGAACTGAATTCATCAGTTGACAATCCTCTCATATTTGAGGAAGATGGAAAAGGTATTTCCCTTTCAGGTTGCAATGCAGACGGTTCGTATGTTGGAATATCGATGGACAGCTTGAATATTGCAGTAACAAACCTGGGAAAGATGGCTGAGAGAAGGACACATAGAATGGTAAACAGCCATGTAAGCGAACTTCCTCCATTCCTTATAGCGGATCCTGGATTCAACAACGGTTTCATGATGGTACAGTATACTGCGGCGGGTCTGGTTGGACAGATGAGACTCAAATCACATCCTGCAACAGTAGACAACAACATCACCTGTGCAAATCAGGAGGACTATCTCAGTATGGGATACAATGCTTCACTGCAGGCATACGAGAACATGTCACACCTGAAAAACATACTGGCCATAGAGATATTCCACAGTGTTCAAGCAGGAGATTTCTACGAGGAAATTTCATCTAAAGGTGTTGAAAAGATTAGAAGTCTTGTTAGAAAGGAAGTTCCTTTCATAACAGAGGACTGCAACATGAATCCATATATCGAGCATATAAGCAGTCTCATTGAAGAGGGTACAATAGTTAGAACATTTGAGGAAGAGGTTGGAAGTTTGCTTTTTTAACAAAATATTAAATTCAAAATTAATGAGTTGTCAATTTGACAGCTCATTTTATTTTAAACTACTCATTTTCCACTTCTATTACTATGTATGGTTTTAATCATTATAACGTAAAATCATACATTAAATTAGAATCCTTATATTTGTTTTTCTATACAATCAATGTAAATGTTTAAATATCAATAATTACATTGATTCTTCCAATGTATTGTTTTATTCAAAACCTTACATTGGAACAAGTAGGATTTAGGAAGCTTGTCAGACTATCTTCAGATAGTCTATTACTATGTGAAAAATGAAAAGAACGAGTTTCATC
>JAUVAG010000030.1 GCA_030591825.1 Dethiosulfatibacter sp. | reverse complement strand
TGGTCACATGAAGCGTGACCCGGTTAACGCAGCATAGCTGCTTTCTTGTTTTATTAAAATATATTTTTGTGTTTATCATGTATTTGTTATGTCTTGTTATTGCTTCATTTTAGGGTCAAGGACATCTCTGATTCCATCACCAAGAAGGTTGAATCCAAGAACTGTTAAAAGTATGAAGATTCCTGAGGTTATTGCTATATGTGGTGCTGTATTGAGACTTTCCTTTCCAGCTCTTAGAATATTGCCCCATGAAGCTGTAGGAGGTGTTATACCAAGTCCAAGGAAGCTCAATGCCGCTTCTGAAATTATTGCTCCAGCTATGTTAAGGGTAGCATAGACAATTAATGGAGACATAATATTAGGTAAAATATGGTTGAACAAAAGTCTTTTGTTTGATGCACCGAGTGCTCTTACAGCATTACAGTACTCTTCGTTTTTGACTATGTGTACCTGGCCTCTTACAATCCTTGCATATCTGGGGACATTGGCAATGCCTATGGCCAGAATTACATTATTGAGGCCATTACCAAGGACTGTCATGAGAACTATGGACAACAGTACAAAGGGGAAAGCGAACATTCCATCCATAAATCTCATTATTACTGAATCAACAAGACCTCCCTTGAATCCTGATATGAGTCCAAGGAATACTCCAATTAGTCCTCCTACAATAGTTCCTCCTACGGCCACAATCATTGATATTCTTGAACCGTAGATTATCCTGCTGAGAAGGTCTCTTCCGAATTCATCGGTGCCGAATAGATGTCCTTGTTCACCGGGCTTTAAGTGTATGTTGGAAAGGCTCATTTCATTTGGATCAAAAGGAGCCAGTACAGGAGACGTTATGGCCATTAAAACCATGATTGTTACTATGACAAGACCGATCATGGCTGTTTTGTTTCTTTTTAGCTTATTCCAGGCATTGTTTGCTTTTCTTTCTTTTTTTAGCATTTCTTCCTGGCTTTTTATATCAAGTGAACTGTTTGACATTAGGATCCTCCTTTCTCACCGTCATAGCTTACCTTCGGATTGACATAGAGATATAAAATATCGACTATGAGATTGACGAACACGAATATAAAGGCTATAAATAGAATCGAGCCTTGGATAAGCATATAATCTCTGTTTTCTATTGCATCAACTATCATTCGTCCCATTCCTGGCCAGCTGAAAATTGTTTCAGTCAGTATTGCTCCCGAGAGTGAGGTAGAAACCTGAAGACCTATTACTGTGAGTATTGGAGGAAGAGCGTTTTTAAATGCATGCGTCCATATTACTATGTTTTCCCTTAATCCCTTTGAACGAAGTGATTTGATATAATCCTGTTTGACTATGTCCAACATGCTTGAACGTGTTATTCTCGCAAAGGTTGCTGCCGGTATTGTTGCCAGGCAGACGCAAGGTAGTATTAAATGCTTGATTACATCCCAAAGTCCCTTATCCATACTTCCCATGCCTATTGAAGGCAGCCATTCCAGATTAACACTGAAAACAAGTACAAGCATAAGTCCCAGCCAGAATATGGGCATGGATACACCGACTAATGCTCCAATCATTGACACATAATCAAATATTGAATACTGTCTTGTAGCAGATATAATTCCTATTGGTATTGCAATGAACATGGCAAGCAACATACTGATTGCAGTCAATATCAACGTGTTTGGAAATCTTTCCAGAATTAGTTTCATAACAGGTTCATTGTAGGCATATGATTTGCCGAAATTGCCTTTTAGTAAGTCCTTTAAATATATTAAATACTGCTCTGCAATGTTTTTATTTAGTCCTAGTTCTTCTCTTAATTCTTCAACTGCTTCTACTGGGGCCTGTGGTCCAAGCATGGTTAATGCAGGGTCTCCAGGAATCATTCTGGTAATTACAAATATTATTGTGGAAACAATAAAGAGTATGGGAATTAGTTGCAATATTCTTTGAAGAATTGTTTTTACCATTTTTTCACTCCTTAGCTGGATATAGTTGAAATTTTTGTATAACCGAAGACTCTGCATATGAACACAGAGTCTTCGGTGATGAATTTTTACTTCATCCAAACATTTATTTCAGGGGAACAAACGACGATTTTGCCATCAGCTCTCATCTCGAAATCTTGTACTGCTGGATTGAATCCGAAAATTGATTTTTCGTTTGAATAATTGATTCTTGAATAGTTTTCTGTTATAAGTTTCAAAGCTTCTTGGTATAGTACTGCTCTTTCGTCAGTATCTGTAATTGTCAGTGCTTCATCTAACAGTCTGTCAACTTCAGGGTTGTTGTATCCTTGACCGTTACCTAGTGCACCTATTTCACTACTGTGGAACATTTTGTTTAGGAAGAAGAATGGATCTGGATACCATGTCCAAGACATTCCGTACATGTCTGCTTGTCCGCTTGAAGCGATTTCGCTGAAAGTACCCCACTCAGCAGTTTTTATTTCAACATCAATGTTAAGATTCTGCTTAAGGTATGCTTGAAGAATTGTAGCCATTTTAACTCTTGCAGCCTTGTTGGAAACATATATTTCCAGTGCAAATCCATCAGGATATCCTGCTTCAGTAAGTAATTGTTTTGCCAGCTCAGGATCATATGATGGTACTATGCTCTCAAGTGAAGAATCATATCCCCATGAACCTGGAGGCAATGGAAGATAAGCTCTTTGAGCTTCATCAAATTGATATATTCCCTTAACCATTTCATCAATGTCGACAGCTCTTATTATAGCTTCTCTGACTTTGATATCAGCAGTTGGTCCGTTCATTAGGTTCATGTACATATATGCAACATGAAGACCAGGTACTTCTTGGATTATAAGGTCTGCATCGTCTTTGACTATCTTTACACTCTCTCCGCCTAGATCTGTTGCAATATCTATTTCGCCTGTTCTAAGTGCATTGGTCATCTGACTTGCATCTGTGATGATTTTGAATATTACACCGTCAACATAAGGAGTTCCAGCCCAGTAGTTTTCGTTTTTAGCAAGAATTACTTCCTGGTCTTTCTTGAATTCTTCTAATGTGAAAGGTCCTGTACCTACAAGGTGAGATCCGAATGAATCTCCCCAACCTTCAACCTCTTCCTGAGGAACTATTACATTTCCTGCATCAGTAAGAACTGTAAGGAATGCTGAACTTGGCTCTTTAAGATAGATTGCAACTTCAAAGTCATTGATTATATCTACATGGTCAACCATTCCAAGTCTGTTCATTGCAGATTGGGTAGCAGATCTTTCAAGAGCATATTTAACATCAGCTGCAGTTAGTTGTTTTCCATCCTGATAGTCACCTTTTTGGAAATATACATCATCTCTAAGCTTGAAGGTATATACCATACCGTCTTCGCTTGTAGACCATTCTGTAGCCAGGTTTGGAGCAATTCCTGATAAATCATGCTTGTAAGCTACAAGAGTGTCGGCCACGCTTCCTATTACTTGGCTTTCATATGTTCCTGTATACATGATTGGATCAAGATTCTTTGGAGAAGAAGATAGTGCAATTGTTATTACTCCACCAAACTTATCGTCTTCTGAAACAGGTTCGTTTGAATCAGGTTCCTCTGCTGGTTCTGCCGGCTCAGTTGGTTCAGTCGGTTCAGCTGGTGCTGCAGGTTCTTCTGCAGGTTTGCTACATCCAGCGAAAACTGATAAACACATAACTAAAACCAATAGAAGTGATAAAAATTTTCTCTTGTTTGTCATTGTTTCCTCCCTTTAATAAATGTTTTTATATTTAGCATTGAAAATGCTAATTATCAATATTTTACGACTGGTACTTTTTGCAGTCGCCATACATTTCTACAAGTTTCTTGAAATTCTCTTCGTTGTAGAAGCTGCATTTATCTGTTGAATAATCCTTTGCTACTTCTACTGCAAATCTAGCAGCTGTTTCCACATCTAAAGGATGGGAAGCTCCAGTAGCACATCCTGCCACTGCTACTTCTGTTGTGATGGCAACTCCTACAACAGGTGAATCTGTTGCTATTGCCGGCTGAAGTATGCTGTTTAAATGAGTAAGTTCATTTGAATAGGGTGTGATATCCTGTGTAGAAAGTGCAAATACATTTGGAAGTCTTCCAGTGACTCTCTTTGAAATTTCGAGCATATCGTTGCTAACAGGAAGAATATATCCTTCTTTTACTGTTGGTGATAATGCTATGCCGTTGCAGTTTATAACTTCATTGCCTTTTGTTGTGTCTATTGAAAGTATGGCATCCATTTCATCAATAACTTCAACCTTGTTCATTTGATCCATATCTACTGGAGAACCCATGAATGGAACTGGATAGTGTTCCTGAGTAGGAGCGTTGGGACAAATATGTGTAGTTATTATAACATCACCTTTTAGATTATCGCCATGTCCTTTCATATCTATAAGCTTTAAAGCAGCAGATAGTGCGGCCAGTGCACCGTCTCCATCTGATACGAATCCTTTAACCTCGGGTCTGGCACCGATACCGCCAAGTCTGCCGATGATGCCTAGTGTAGGTGTATTGCCACCTGATGATTTGCCATCTTCACCATTGATTACAATTTTTATGAAGTCTGTTTTGCCTTTATCGCCCTCTACGGTAGTAACTGTAATATCTTCACCACCACGATCCATAAGAAAATCTTTAACCAGATTTCCACTAGCATCATATCTATCTAATAAGTCATGAATTTCTAAAACCTGTTTCAGTAGCATTAGTGCCTCCTTAGTGTTTATATACATAAAATTGTATTAAATTTAATGAAATATTGATATGTGCATATGCACACAGATGAATCTCCATTTCTTAACTGATGCACATAATATTTCAAATGTTTAACAATAATATTATGAAATCGTATTGAATTCAATATTTAAAGTATTTTGCTGGCATTTTACAATAATGATATAATATTGAAATATCAAGATATATAGACTATATGATTTTAATTTGCGGAATAATGTGTGTGAATTGCAAGCACAAGCAACACTGTGTACACATTGTACATTCAATGTTATGAAGAATATTGAAATCAATAGTTTTGCCTATGAATTTTAATAAAAAATATGGCTATTGACAAATTGTGTTAATATATAATTATGCGGATTGTGCATATGATTCATTTAATAAGTAATTAAATTTGTCTGGAGGAGTTTATGTTTAATAAAGAAAAAATAGTAAGTAGATTTATGGAGTATGTGAAAATATCGAGTGAATCCGGCAGTGAAGGCGATTTTCACAGGAAGCTTATTGTCGATCTCGATGAACTTGGAGCTGAAGTATCAGTGGATGAAGCAGGCAGCAAAGCGGGATCAGATGCAAACAATATATATGCTTATCTGAAAGGTAATATGGAAACAGAACCATTGATTTTCAGTTGTCATATGGATACGGTAAAACCCGGTAAAAATATTGAACCTATAATTGAAGAGGGACTGATAAAAAGCAAAGGAGATACAATTCTTGGCAGTGATGACAAGTCGGGAATCACTGCAATTGTTGAAGCTGTTAAGCTGATTAAGGAACAGAATCCGGATCACGGACCTATACAAATGATATTTACAATAAGTGAAGAAGTCGGTTTGAGGGGAGCAAAAAACCTGGATTATGATAGAATCATCGGGAAAAGGTGTTATGTCATTGACAGCAGTGGACCTGTTGGAAAGATAATAGTTCAAGCACCTGCTCACAACAAGATTGTATCAGAAATAACTGGAAAACCTGCCCATGCAGGAATAGCTCCTGAAAAGGGAATAAGTGCAATAATGGCTGGTGCAGATGCCATAAGCACCATGAACCTTCTGAGAATAGATGAAGAAACTACTGCAAATATTGGTACCTTTGAAGCTGTGGGTGCAGCAAACATAGTTAGTCCGGCAGCAAGGATAGTAGGGGAAGTAAGAAGTCTTGACAAGGATAAGATTGATTTGCAGACTAGCCATTTGGTGGTATGTTTAAGAAAAGCGGCAGATTAGCATGGTGCTGAAATAGATATAGATGTTGAAAAGACATATGAACCATATTGTTTTCATGAAAATGATGATATTGTAAAATATGCAATGGAAAAATGTAAGCGGATTGGAGTTGAGCCTTTCGCATCTCCATCAGGTGGAGGAAGTGATGCCAATGTATTAAATACAAAAGGGATTAAAACCATTAATCTTGGCTGCGGTGTCAACAATGCCCACACAACAGATGAATCCATAGAAATCAATGAGCTGGTGAACATAACAAAACTAGTTTATTATCTAATGCTCGATTTATAATATCAGAAAAAAATGTAAAATCGGGTAGTATTAACAAAGTTGTCTACTTTTGAATTTAATTGCTTCAATATTTAATGGAATTATTTTTCTGGTTGCAAGTACAAGATATCGAAGTGACGGTATTGAGTACTTGCGCAGTTTTTATGGGCAAATGATTTATTGATTGAATTGCATGATTTTATCTGTTATACTTAGGCGAAATTAAAATGGACATAGAGGTAAAGTAATGGAAAAAACCAACCATGCGTCAAAGAAAAACTCTTACAAACAACTCATTGCAGTGTCAATGGGACATTTCACAAATGATTTTTTTGCAGGGCTTATAGCACCTATATCACTATATTTTGCTTTGAAGCTTGGACTTAACCTTACACAGCAGGGAATACTATCAATAGTAATGCTTGTGTTTGCATCCTTCTTTCAGCCAATATTTGGTCTTTTATCAGACAAGAGAGGAAAGCCCGGGCATCTTATACTTTCAATAGTCTGGATTTCGGTTTGGATAAGTATTTCAGGAATAGTCAACAATTTTTATCTCCTTGTAATTGTTTTGGCTCTTGGGTCATCGGCATCAGCACTATATCATCCCCTTGGATCCACTACGGCAGTCGCACTGGGCGGAACTTCAAAGGGTACTTCATTGTCGGTATTCATGACTGTTGGAGGATTTTCTGCAACGGTATCATCAATAGTTGGTCTTTGGATTGCCAGTACTTATGGAATTGAAAAGCTTGTATATCTTATAATTCCAGGATGCATTGCAGCAGTAATTATGTATTATTTGGGCATTCAAAATGTAATGTTGGATACTGAAGAGAACAGCAGTAAAGACAAGGATTCAACGAGGATAAAGGAAAAGGTAAAGCTGAACATGTCGGGAAAAGACTTGTCTTGGCTTGTGGTTCTTATATATATAAGTTTGATAAAGGTATTGTGTGGACGATTCATAGTCACCTATGGAATTCAGATTCTTATAGTTAAGAATTTTATATATGGAGCAGTACTTCTTACTGTGCATTTGTTTGGAAGACCGGTGGGAACCATGCTTGGAGGCATTCTCATAGACAAGATTGGTGAAAAGAAGGTCTTTATTATGGGAATGGTAGCGAGTTTAGGAAGTCTTTCCATGATAGGTTTTGGTGGAAGCACAATTGCTGCAATAGGAGTGGGAAGTCTTGGGTTTTCCATATCCCTTACCAATACTGTAGGTGTATTGATGAGTCATAAGATAATACCAAACAGTCAGTCCTTTGCAACGGGAATAATTATGGGAATCCCCGGTGGAATAGGTTCCATCAGTATGATATTTTTCAGTGGTATTGCTGATGTGAATGGACTTATATATTCCACAAGAGCTTTAATAATTCCCTTAGTAATAGCAATGGTATTGACATGTTTCATGATGTATAGAAAAGCATAATCTATAGATTTATAATTGTCGTTAGAAGCACAGACAATGAATAATAATTATTCATTGGGATATCAATATAACAAAGGTTTATACGGGAGATAAATATTATGAAAAAATGCATTTTGTATTATTCAAAAGGTGGAAATACTGAATATGCAGCAAAGTATCTTGCTGGGAAAATTGATGCGGCAATAATTAAATTGGTAGAAAAGAAGAATAGGAATGGAATTTTTGGATTTATCAAGAGTGGGTTTCAAGCTATTAATAAAAAGTCTTCAAAGCTTGAAGGAAATCCTTGGAAAGACATTAAGGACTATGATGAAATATATTTCATGACTCCTATGCTTTGACAAGTGCATCGCCAAACAAGTTTGCAGGTAATGAAAAGCTTGAAAAAGAAGTCAATGAGAGAATACTTAAGAAGCTTGTATTGGTTTGATACTTGGGATTAGGCAAACGATTTAGAGGACTCTTTAGTTCTCTTTTTTTAATAGCTTAGGAAAGTTAAAATATGCATAACCCAGATGCATCCATTACTATTTGATTTGTTTTGACACAATATGTATATCCGATATTGATATTGAATCCAACACATTATGTCAAACATTTAAATTATTGTTGTAATGAATACATCGCATCTGCCTTTCGCGTTGGTGTTTTGCGATTAAGGAAACTTTCCTTC
>JAUVAG010000321.1 GCA_030591825.1 Dethiosulfatibacter sp. | reverse complement strand
TGATTGGAAAAGGCAGGGAATTGTCCAAGGTAAAGGGATGTAACCTGACAACTGTCCTTTTTGGAAATGATATTGAGTCCGAAGCAAAAGAATTGATTGCCCACGGAGCAGACAAGGTATATGTATGTGATAATGAAAAACTTGAAAACAGTACCGATGAAAGATATGTGGAAATATTTCACAAGCTTATAATGGAAAACAAACCGGAAATTTTATTGCTTGGAGCAACAGGATTTGGAAGATCCCTTGCACCTAGAATAGCTGCAAGAGTTGGAACAGGCTTGACTGCAGATTGTACAGTATTGGAAATAGACAAAGAGTCCGGATTTCTACATCAAACAAGACCTGCTTTTGGAGGCAATCTTATGGCCACAATAGTATGTCCTGGTCATCGTCCTCAAATGGCAACTGTACGTCCCGGAATCATGGTTGTACAGGATGCTGATTATTCCAGAACAGGTGAAATTATTCCTGTAGAATACAAGGATGAAATAAATGAGAAAATCAGGATAATTGAAGATATATTGTCACCTGAAGTCAAGACTATCGCCGATGCGGAAGTGATTGTAGCTGTTGGGCGTGGAATAGGATCACAAAAAAACATTGCACTAGCTGAAAAACTTGCTGATCTCATAGGTGCTAATGTTGGTGTAACAAGACCTTTGGTAGATATAGGATGGAGTGAATACAAGAATCAGATAGGACAGACAGGTTCTTCAGTCTCTCCCAAACTGCTTATATCCTGCGGAGTATCGGGAGCCATTCAACATCTTGCTGGAATAAGCGGAGCTGAAAATATTATAGCAATCAATACGGACCCTGATGCACCAATATTTTCACTTGCCCACTACAAGATAGTAGGAGACTGCGTAGATGTATTGAAAAAACTGATTTCTTCATTGGAAGAATCGGACAATCAGAAAAAATCAGATAGTATGCGGAACTATGAATTTTGATTATAAACTATAAGAATGTCACTATTGGTTATATTGTTTGCACAGGTAATATTGATTTTCTTATTCGTAAGAAATATGGGATTCAATCTCTAAATGAAAAAGCTACAGTAGTTGTTAAACCAACAATTACTGTAGCTTTTATTATGATTTTTTTTATTTTTTTAATACTGGAAACAAACTTCCATCAGGCATGACATAAGTCTTAAGATCATCTGTACCCTTTATTTCGTTTGCTTTTTCAAGTGCTTCCTGGATAGTTTTTACCACTGTAATATTTGCAGGCTTGATCATATCAGGATCTATGTCCGCTACATATATGATATTGTATTTAGTGGCATACCAGCAGGAAAGATATCCTATAAACTTTGCAATTGTATAGTTGCTGTGAAGTTCTTCTTCCCTTTCAAGGTTGTTTTTGAAGTTTTCAATTATATGCTGTACTTCAGGATTTCCAATGCCTTCACTGCAGCTGGCAAGTACTATAAGAACTCCATCGTCCTTGATTGCCCTCATTGCATTATATATGACTTTTGTGGACTGATAGTAGTTTATATCCTTTGGATAACCGCCGGCAGAAGCTATTATCATGTCTGCCTGTTCATGGATTTCAACATCATTGAATTCGGAAACTAGTTCGCATCCTCTCTTGTGTGCCTTCACAATATCTCCACTTACAGCTTCTATTATTCTTCCACCGCCAAGGATTACGTTGAACATGAAGTCTGGCTTCAATATCTCTGCTGAGTCTATCATATCAAGATTTAGTGGATTCTTTTGGTAAATAGCGCAGTCGCACTTTTGATTTGGTCCTGAACCAGGGGCACCATCGTTAATCATGGATATGGCGTGGTTAGCCATTATAGATTTTCTAGATGCAATTCCTGGAACAACGGATTTTCTTCCACCGCCCCATCCTGACATTACGTGATAAACCACAGCTCCTGTCATGATGAGCTTGTCCGCTTCAACAGCTTTTTTGTTGATCTCGACTATATTTCCTCTTGAGGTTGTTCCAATCTCCACAAGGTTGTTGTAATCGTCACAGTCGTGGTCTTCTATTGGGAATCTGCTGTACAGGTCTTCTCCAAGAAGTTTCTTGTGTTCTTCTGCTGATTGTTTCCTGTGTGATCCCAGAGAGGATATGAAAAAGATGTTTTCTTCCTTTCCGCCAGCCTTTAGTATTTCATCAACAAGTATGGGAAGAAATACGTGAGGTTTCTGGTAAGCTCTGGTTACATCTGATACAACTATGCATATTTTATCCTTTTCATTTATGATTGAATCAAGTTTTTCAGAACCTATTGGGTTGTTGATGCTCTTTCTTATGATGTCCTCTTCAGCAAGTGCTGAAGATTCACTTTCACGAGAGATTGTTCCCAGGAAGTTTTTTTCATCAAGTTCAAAGTTGACCTTTTCTTTTCCCAGTTTAAATTTAAATTTTTGCATTATCCGCATCTCCTTCATTGACAGTTTCGCTAATATCAATATTACGCTTGTCAAAGAGAGGTGTCAACAGGAATACTATGGGACATACAATCCACTCAAGATATACTGAGTGTGGAACCACATGCGTAGCAGGTACCAGTTGCCAAAGAACAAGAACTGCTATTCCTGCGATTATTGTATTTGTAGCTGAACTTTTTCTACACATTGAAGGTTTGTATATAGTAAAGAAGAAAACAAGTGTAAATGCAGTCATAAGACTAAGTGCAATTGTAAGTGTCTTTAGAATTCCAACTACGGTAAGTGAAAGGAAGAATGTTAATATACCAATAACTATAACTGTCAATTTTGTGACTAATGCAAATTTAGCATCATCAACCTTTGGATTGATGTATTTTTTGTATATATCCTGTGAAAACAGTGTT
>JAUVAG010000020.1 GCA_030591825.1 Dethiosulfatibacter sp. | reverse complement strand
TGAGGGAAAGTGTTTTAGCCTATATAATATGAAGAGAAAAATTGAGATGATATTTGAGACATTAAATACTTGATGATTATGGGGGGAAAAGATTGAAAAAGATTTTAAGGAGAGGTGTTTTGGGACTTTTAGTTGAGACTGGGTGGTTGAGAAGGTTTCTTTTGAGAGTTTATTTGGGATTCTTTGGGACTTGGATTTGGGACTGAGTATATTGTTTAAGCTCTTATTTGAGATCTTTTGGGATTGATTTTTGTAGCAATAAAATTATGCAACTTTATTATGTCATATTTATTATTATGTTTCCAATTTTTTGCTTCATTTGAGGGACTTTTGGGGTTAATTTGGGACTGGGAATAGAAAGTTAATTATGTTTCCAATCCTGAATACGTTGATTTTAGTGGGTTTGAGGTAAGTTGCATGATTCAAATATTGGGTGACTTTATTATGTGTTCACATTTATCATTCTCGTGATTTTTTTGTAGTTTAAAAAAGTTGAAAAAAGCTGAAGTAATTAAGAAACTTGCAAAGAAACATAAAATAAGCAAGATGAAGGAAATGGCTAGAGAAATGTTTGCTGAGGATAAATTTTATTTGAAATATAAGAATTATTTAAAGGAAATGAGAAGGGAAGTTGACATAAAAGTAGCTCCAGATAATTCGACTTTTTTTCGGAATTTTGATGATGTCTGTAGAATAACAATTAAAATTAAATTTATACTTGCGTTACATATCACTTTGTGCTATTATCTTACTTATGGGTTACGCCGAAGTGGTGGAACTGGCAGACGCGCTGGACTCAAAATCCAGTGAGGTAACACTCGTGTGGGTTCGAGTCCCACCTTCGGCACCAGTAAAAAGCGCCTTGAAGATTTAGTCTTCAAGGTGATTTTGCGTTTTTGTAGATTGCAGTGTATAATAAAAATGAACTAATTATTCTGATATTAAAGGGGAATCATTATGAAGACTATAGAAACCGAAAGATTGATTTTGAGGCAATGGAAAATATCTGATATGGATGACTTGTTCGAATATGCACAAAATGAACTTGTAGGACCTAATGCCGGTTGGAAACCTCATGAAAATATCAACAAAAGCAGGGATGTAATCAAACACTTTATTGGAAGTGGAGAGGTTTATGCCATCGAATTAAAGAAAACAAAAAAGGTGATAGGAAGTATTGGCATCCATGAAAGGTATCCTGATCCTGAAAAGAAAGATTTAAAACAAAGAGAAATTGGATATGTGTTAAATCCTGATTATTGGGGAAATGGGTATGTACCTGAAGCTGTAGATTATTTGGTTGAATACTGTTTCAAAGAATTGGATCTTGACTTGGTATGGAGTGGTCACTTTGACTTTAATAAAAATTCGCAAAAAGTTAGTGAAAAATGCGGATTTAAATACACATTCAGCAAGGAAGAGGTTATTAAAGGACTTGATAACAAGAAAGTCACAACATTGTATTATTCCAAGTTGAAAAATAAATAAAATTATACTTGCACTGGTAAAAACTTTATGCTATTATCTTAATTGTGGGTTACGCCGAAGTGGTGGAATGGCAGACGCGCTGGACTCAAAATCCAGTGAGGTAACACTCGTGTGGGTTCGAGTCCCACCTTCGGCACCATTGTGATAACACTTTTAAGTTAATGCTTGAAAGTGTTGTTTTTTTGCGAAAATAGAAGATTTAATAATTTTGAAAGGGAATATTTGTATAAATGATTTGGGTGTCCACATTTTTATAATACTTGGTGGAGTAAGTAGAAATATATCAGCTATGTCAAAAAATAATTAAGACTTATTATTGTACTAAAAAAATACAATGTGTACTATATCGTCTGTAGCTATGGAAAACATAAGATATTTCTGCTATAATGATATGGAAAACAAGATTAATTATTAAAGGTGTAAAAGAATGATATTAATAACTGGGATTGCTATAGTGATTTTATTAATAGTCTTAACGGGTGCACTTATCAAAAATTGAGATGAGTAATTTTGATGCATCCTTTTTTTTTGAAATGATTTTGCAGTGTCCAGTTTGATATAATTAAAAATTCTGGAGGTATTATAATGTTGGTATCGGCTAAAAAAATGATGGCAGATGCAGTTAAGGGAAAATATGCAGTGGGTCACTTTAATATTAATAATCTTGAGTGGACAAAAGCAATACTTCTAACTGCACAGGAAAACAACTCACCTGTTATGCTAGGAGTTTCTGAAGGCGCAGGGAAATATATGGGAGGCTACAGAGCGGTTGTAGGTTTGGTCAAGGGAATGATTGAAGACCTTAGTATTACTGTTCCTGTTGCGATACATCTTGATCATGGATCATATGAAGGTGCAAAGAAAGCTATGGAAGCTGGATTCTCTTCAGTAATGTTTGATGGTTCTCATTATGACATAGATGAAAATATTGAAAAAACAAAAGAAATAATTGCTATAGCTCGAGCACAGGGAATCACTGTTGAAGCTGAAGTTGGAGCAATAGGTGGCGAGGAAGACGGAGTTGTTGGTGCTGGAGAACTTGCAGATCCTCAGGAATGTAAAAAAATTGCAGACCTTGGTGTTGAGATGCTAGCTGCTGGGATTGGCAATATACATGGAAAATATCCAGCAAACTGGAATGGTCTTGATTTTGGAATATTAGCAGAAATCAAGAAACTTACTGGTGATATGCCGTTGGTTCTTCACGGGGGAACAGGAATACCTGTAGATATGATTAAGGAAGCTATTTCTCTTGGTGTAGCAAAAATCAATGTAAATACTGAGTGCCAGTTGTCATTTGCTGCTGCTACAAGAAAATACATCGAAGAAGGGAAAGACCTTGTAGGAAAGGGATATGATCCAAGAAAAATCTTAGGACCTGGATTTGAAGCAATCAAGGCTACTGTTAAGGAAAAAATGGAAATATTCGGATCAGTAAATAAGGCATAAGAAAAAATAGATTTTAAATGGAGCCTTGGTCGATATGATTGAGGCTTCAACAAATCTATGAAGAATAAAAATATACTGTGACAGGTGATGATTTGTTTGACCGTCGTAATGGCGGTTTTTATTTTAGATTAAGAAAGTTAAAATATGCATAACCCCTTGAAGCGTTGGTGTTATGCGGTTAAGGGAACTTTCTTTCGCATCTTAATAAATGCTTGTGCATTTAACGCAGCAAAGCTGCTTTCTTGTCGAATTTAATAAGCGAGGACATAAATGTGTTAGGAACGATAGTAAATACAATAGCAATAATACTAGGAAGCTTTACTGGGTATTTTTTCAAGAATCTCATACCTGAACGATTCAGTGAAAGTATAATGAAGTCAATAAGTCTTGCTATAGTACTCATAGGGATTAAAATGGCCATAGGGACGGAAAATGTTCTTCTAGTCATATGTAGCATGGTAATAGGCACCCTGTTGGGTGAGATTGTTGATATTGAATCAAAACTTGAAGGAGCAGGTGACAAGCTTCAAAACAGGATAAAGGGTGACAGCAATATAAGCCAGGGATTTGTAACTTCATCACTTATGTATTGTATAGGTTCAATGGCAATAATAGGAGCCATTGAAGGTGGACTTCTTGGGAAACACGATGTATTGTTTGTAAAGTCACTTTTGGACGGAATAACATCAATTGTCATGACTGCATCTCTTGGTATCGGTGTCATTTTTTCGAGTATTCCTGTTTTTCTTTATCAAGGTTCAATAGTTCTTTTAGCAGGTTCCTTAAAGGATGTACTTACGGATATTGTAATCAATGAGATGTCAGCAGTAGGTGGTCTCTTAATAATGTCCCTCGGTCTCAATATTATAATCAAGGAAAGAATTAAAGTTGGTAACATGCTTCCGGCACTTTTTATTCCTTTGATATACTATGTTGCAATCAGTTTTATTTAATATCTTGAGTTTTGAATAATAATATGAATATTAAACAGCCTGTGGTTTTAAAAACCGCAGGCTGTATTTTTTTGATTGTCTAAATATTATCTTTTAAGTTCTTTAACCTTATTGTAGCAGGCGAGCATGGATTCTATGAGGGCGCTTCTGAAGCCTCTGTCTTCAAGAACCTTTACGGCTTCTATAGTTGTACCTCCTGGAGAACAGACGGAATCTTTAAGCTCTCCAGGGTGCATGTCAAGTTCTTTAACCATTTTTGCAGCACCTATTACTGCCTGGGCGGCAAGCTTGTAAGACATTTTTCTTGGAAGTCCTGTAAGAACTCCTGCATCGCCCATAGCTTCAATCATTATGTATACATAAGCTGGTGAACTTGCTGATATTGATACCAAGGTATCCATATGATCTTCTTCATCAAGCTCCTGTACTTCACCAAATCCATTGAATATTATTTCAACCTCTTTTTTTTCTACGTCTGTAAAAACATCGGGAGCATAATAAATACCTGTCATTCCTTCACCTACCAGGGATGGTATGTTTGGCATTGCCCTTAAAACCTTAAGATTTTCTATTCCAGTAGTTTCCCTGCATTCTTCAATAGAATAGCCAGGTGCAAGACTTACAAGCACATGCCTATCAGGCTCGATTACATCTTTTATTTCATTTAATACCTTTCCATAATGTTGGGATTTTATTGCCAAAAATATGTATTTGCATTTTTTCACAAGATCAACATTGTTTTTTGCGCATTTGATCATCAGATCCATGCTGAGTTTTTCCTTGGATTCATTTGATTTTGAATTGATGTATATTCTGTCAAGCTCGAATTTGTTTTTTGCCATACCTGTAATTATGGCTTTGGAAACATTTCCTGCTCCTATAAAACCTATCTTATTCATAGCACTCTCCATAATGATATTTTATTTATAATAACAAATGTATAAATATTTGTAAATGATATTAATTACAATAACGTTTTCAGCCACGTATATAAGCTGAAATTAATGAAGAAAAATTGGATATACTAGATTTATTAAAGTATACTACATTTAATAAATTTGATGCAAAAATAATGAAAAAAGTTATGAAAGAAGAAAATAAGAACATAAATGTAATTTAAATTGCTTATGAAATTGATTTAATAAGGTAAATATGCTAATATATCTCTATCGATTTAAATGATTAGGAGGTTCTTATGAGCGAAATGAAAAGTGAAAGTTCGAATTTTATACAAAAGATAATTGACAATGATAATAAAGTAGGAATTTATGACAATAGAGTACACACAAGATTCCCACCTGAACCAAACGGATATCTTCATATAGGACATGCCAAGTCCATATGTCTAAATTACAGCCTTGCAGTAAATAACAAGGGTACTTTCAACCTTAGATTTGATGATACAAATCCTGTAAAGGAAGACGATAAGTATATAAGAGCAATAGTTGAAGATATAAAATGGCTTTGTCCCGAATGGAGCGGAGAGATGTTTTATGCATCAAACTATTTTGATACAATGTATGAAAGTGCGGAAGAGCTAATCGAAAAAGGTCTTGCATATGTAGATGATCTCACAGCTGATGAAATGAGGGAATACAGAGGTACTCTTACTGAGCCTGGAAAGGAAAGCCCCTTCAGGGAAAGGTCAGTAGAGGAAAACATTGAAATCTTCAGGAACATGAAAAAGGGCGAATATGAAGATGGGAAAAAAGCTTTGAGAGCCAAGATCGATATGGCAAGTCCAAACCTTAACATGAGAGACCCTGTAATATACAGGATGTTAAGAGCTCACCACCATAATACAGGAGACAAATGGTGCATTTATCCAATGTATGACTTTGCCCATCCTATACAGGATGCCATAGAAGGAATAACGCATTCCGTATGCACATTGGAATTTGAAGATCATAGGCCTCTTTACGATTGGGTTCTTGCAAATCTTGATAAATTCAAGGTTCAGTCTCCAAAGCAGATTGAATTTGCAAAGCTGTTCCTTACAAAGACAATGATGGGCAAGAGATATCTCAAGCAGCTTGTTGACGAAGATCTTGTAGATGGTTGGGATGATCCTAGGATGCCAACAATTTCCGGTTACAGAAAAAGGGGATACACTTCTGAATCCATAAGAAAATTCTGCGATGATATAGGTGTTTCGAAATCACAAAGTGTTGTAGACATTGCAATGCTTGAACATTCCATAAGAGAAGATTTAAGAATGAAGGCTCCAAGAACCATGGCTGTTTTGGATCCTTTAAAGCTGGTTATTACAAATTATCCTGAAGGAAAGGTTGAATATCTAGATGCAGATATGAATCCTGAAAATCCTGAAATGGGCAAGAGGAGCATTCCTTTCAGCCGTGAGATATATGTTGAGAGAGAAGATTTCATGGAAGTTCCGCCTAAGAAATTCTTCAGGTTGTTTCCAGGAAATGAGGTAAGGCTTAGACATGCATATTTTGTCAAGTGCAATGAAGTAATCAAAGATGAAAATGGTGAAGTGATTGAACTTAGATGTACCTATGATCCGAAAACAAAGAGTGGAAGCGGTTTTAATGAAAGAAAGGTAAAGGGTACGCTTCACTGGGTGTCTGCGGATTACACCCTTGATGCTGAAGTTAGGCTCTATGACTATATGATGGAAGACGAGGATTTTGACAAGACCAATTTCCTTGAAAAGCTCAATCCAATGTCAAAAGTCACATTAGAAAATTGCAAAATTGAGGCTAATATGTCTGAAGCTTCAATAGGAGACAGGTTCCAGTTTTTGAGACATGGATATTTCATAATAGATAAGAATGCTGAAGAAGGCAACAAGTTAGTATTCAATAGGATAGTATCCCTTAAAAGTTCATGGAAGAAATAAAAACTCTGGGTTAGAAAATTCAGTATAGAAAATATTGGCCGTCATGTTTATGGCGGCCTTTTGAGGAGCGGCAATGGAATTAAATCAATTTTTTGAAGATATTTTAACAGATAAGACTCTTGTAAGCATGGTGGCTTCAAATCCCAGAAAGAAACAGAACGAATGTAAAAGAATAAATATCAAGCCTGTACTCATAAGGAACCAATATACACTTCAATTTGAATCATTAATAAACAACAAGGCTTTTCATGAAAATCTTAGTGTTGATGAAGCGGCTGAAAAAATCATTGAAGACATGAGGGCCAATTTCAAAAATATATATATCAAGACACAAAATCATGAGTATCAATGTATGGTTTCAAAGAAAGGAAAGCTTACTTGCAAAAAGAAAGAGATTGAAATAGCAAGTTTTAGTCTTTCGCATGACAGAAAAAAGGATTATATAATCCCGGACAATGAAAAATGCGATTTCCTGATTGAACTTGGAGTAATGGATGATAATGGAAAAGTGTATAAGAAAAAATATGACAAATTTAGACAGATAAACAAATTTCTCGAAATAGTGGATGGTACAATTGACTATGAAAATATTAATGGAAGCTTCAAGATAATTGATTTTGGATGCGGCAAGGCTTACCTGACATTTGGCCTCTACTATTATTTTCATAATATATTAAATAAGGATGTTGAAATCATTGGACTTGACTTGAAGGAGGATGTAATAGACTTCTGTAATAGAACAAGTGAAAATCTTGGATATGAGAATCTTGAATTTATCAAGGGAGATATTGTTGATTTTGATTCTAGAAGTGACATAGATATGATAGTGACCCTTCATGCCTGCAACAATGCCACTGATGCTGCCCTTGTAAAGGCGGTCAAGTGGAATGTTGATTATATATTGTCTGTACCGTGTTGCCAGCACGAATTCTTCAACAAAATAGATAATGCATGTCTTGCACCCATGATTGAACACGGACTTATTAAGGAAAGACTCTCTTCTATGGTAACGGACACTCTTAGAGTGTTGTATCTCAACAATGAAGGATATGAAGTCAAGCTTGTAGAATTTGTAGCTATGGAACATACTCCTAAGAATATTATGATTAAAGGTGTAAAAAAAGGAATGGATGTTAATGCTGCAAAAATGAAGTATAATAAATTCAAGAAGTTCTGGAATCTTGATGATCTATTCATTGAGAAATATCATAATGAGGAAATTGGGAATGAATATTAGTTTCAACGTAGAAGAAGGAAACATATTTGAATATATACTGGACAATATACCCGATGCCATAACCGTGGTGGATACTAAATGCACAACACTATTTTTCAACAAGACTTCAGAAGAGTACTTCAACATAAAAAAAGAGGAAATAATAGGAAAGGATCTAAGGAATGTTTTTCCCAGCTCCCTTCTTCCTAAGGTTATTGAAAGGGAGAAGGCATATCACAATATATACAACAGTCCAAGGGAAAACACATATACCATAATAAGTGCCATACCCCTTTATGACGACAAGGGCAAGCTTATTGGAGGACTTTCAAGAGACCGAGACATTACCGAATACATGAAGCTTACAGATGTACTGTCGAAAACTCAACACAACCTTTCTGAACTGGAAAAGGAATTATCCGTGACAATGCAAAGTGAATCCTATTTTTCGAAAATAATCAGCAATAATACTGAATTCATAAAAAGGATAAACCTTTGTAAAAACATATCGAGAACGCCTATGAATATTCTAATCAACGGTGAAAGTGGTACAGGAAAGGAGCTATTTGCAAGAGCCATCCATCACGAAAGTGAAAGACAAGGTAATTTTGTTGCTGTAAACTGCTCTGCAATACCCGAAGAACTGTTTGAAAGCGAACTTTTCGGATATGATGAAGGAGCCTTTACAGGTGCAAGAAAGAATGGAAAGCCTGGTAAGTTTGAGGAAGCAAACAACGGAACCTTATTTCTTGATGAGATAGGAGACATGCCTGTTACACTGCAGCCTAAGATATTGAGAATTCTTGAAGATGGATATGTTACAAGAATAGGAAGCAATAAGGAAATAAAGATAAACGTAAGAATAGTATCGGCTACAAATAAAGATCTAAAAGAAGCCATACAAGATAGAAGCTTCAGGAAAGATTTGTATTACCGGCTCAACACCTTCCAGGTACAGCTGATTCCCTTAAAAGACAGAAAGGAAGATGTTGTTCTTCTTGCAAACAAGTTTCTGCAGAAATTCTGTATGGAAAACGGCATGAACATAATCGAAATCCCTAATGAAATATTTAATATATTCAAAAGACATAGCTGGGAGGGAAATGTAAGAGAGCTTAAGAATATAATACAGCGTTCAGTTCTTCTTGCAAAGGAAAGTAATAACGAAAAGATTCTAATCGAATTTCTTCCGGATTATCTTCAGGTGATAGATGTTGAAGAAGAACTTTCTCTTGATTATGATTCATCAACTCAGGGAATTGAAGAGTATTTAGAAAAGATAGAAAAAGAAATAATCAAAAAAACTCTTGATAGTTTTAACTATAATAAGAAAAAAACAGCCGAGCATCTTAGTATGCCGAGAAGCAATTTATACTATAAAATAGAAAAATACGGGCTCTAGCGGTACTTTACAAGTTATTCCACACGCAACGCTTTAAACCTTTTGTTTCCAAAGGTTTAAAGCGTTGCGCCGTGTTTACCTAACTGTACTTTTCCTTTAGTTTAAATGC
>JAUVAG010000131.1 GCA_030591825.1 Dethiosulfatibacter sp. | reverse complement strand
GTTTAGGCAAGACTCCTGGAAATAGACACAAATAGAAACCGAATATCACTGACATTGAAAAAGAACAAGAATAAGAAATAAAATACACACACAAATAAGATAATAAACACATCCCGTGGGCTTCCACGGGATTTGTTTATTTCTACTATAATGGATGATGTGTTGGAAATTTAATTGTACTAATTTTTGTATGTATAATACTCCGATGTAAGCTGAAAACTGTCTCCTATGCCTTTCGACAATATGATTTCATTATCCTTGGTTATAAAGATTGCTTCCGTGTTTTTAGTTTTTTCGATGAATTCGAGACCTTTTTCAAGTCCCATGAGAAGTATGGAGGTTGAAAGAGCATCTCCGTCAAAAGAATTGTTGGTAATTATGGACACACTCTTGATATTGTTTTCAGCTGGATAACCCGTATGGGGATTAAGGATATGGTGGTATTTCACACCATCTTCAATAAAATATCTTTCATAGTCTCCGGAGGTGACAATCGAAAGATTACTGCCTTCAATGATTCCCATATATCCTCCTCTTGTCACGTCAGGATCCTGTATACCTACTTTAAAGGCATTTCCATCAGGTTTAGAACCAATCAGTAACACATTGCCTCCGAGGTTTAATATGGCACTGTCCACTTCTAGTTCTCTAGCTTTTTTAGCTGCCTGGTCGGCGATATATCCCTTTGCTATGGCTCCAAGGTTTGCATACATGTTCCTGTCTTTTATAAAAATTGTTGAATTCTCATGGTTGATTACAATTTTCCCATAATCTATAAGCTCAAGTGCGGATTTTATTTCATCGGCAGAGGGAATATGCTGTTCATCCGTTCCAATTGCCCATAGTGATATGAGAGGGGCTGAAGTAATGTCGAAGAGTCCTCCAGAAAGAGTTGAATATTCTATTGATTTTTCAAAAACTTCCAGTGTATCTTCTGATACTTCAACTGGTCCTATGCCTGCATTATTCCTTATGAAATCTAGTTCACTATCTTCTTCATGGATGCTAAGCTTTTTTTCCAGTTCTGAAATAACTTTGAATATTTCATCAATTGCTGAATCGTCTTCAGTACCGTAAAGGGTGATGGTTATCATTGTATCCAGCATAAACTCGTTCTTTGATACTTTTAAATTATTATTATTATCTGAATTATTTGTGGTGCATCCCCATAGGGGTAGGGCAAGGGTCAGTATCAGTACAATACTGAGTATTTTTTTCATTTATTATGTCTCCTTTTGTAATTACTGTAACTGCTATGGTGATTATACTATTTTAGGACTAAATCTTCAACATTAAATTCAGCAGTTAATGTTGATTTGTTAACAATCCCAACAAATCTATTGAAAAACATTCTCATATATGATATTATAGCAGTAAATTTTCATCCCCTTCAAACATACCAATCTTTATAATTTTCTAGGAGTGATTTAATGCACAATTTAATATATGTCCTGCTTTTGGGATTGTGGCTGGTTTTTGCCGAAAGATTTTCCATTGAAGTTTTGATCACTGGAATTTTCGGAGTTATTTTGGTCGCCCTCATGAACAAAAAACTCATTAAAAAAATACGGTTAAGCATCGGATTAAAGAGTATTCCATATTTCTTTGAATATATTTTCATTCTTTTTTATGAAATAATCAAGGCAAATATTCATGTAGCCATACTGGTATTATCACCAAAGCCGAAGCTATCACCAACTTTTGTAAAACACAAAATCAGTCTCAAATCGGACCTTAACAGGACTATTCTGGCAAATTCCATAACATTGACACCTGGAACTCTTACAGTTTCAATGGATGATGATGTAATGCTTATACATTGTCTTACTGAGGAATTCAGCAAATCAATCGAAGATACAAGATTTGAAAAAATTTTAATGGAACTGGAGGAACTTTATTATGATTAGTCTTCTTAATTTCACAATATTGATTCTGTCTTTAACCATATTCCTATGTGTATACAGGGCAGTCAAGGGACCTACTATTTCAGACAGGATAATAGCAATAAACCTTGTGGGAACAAAAGTTATATCAATAATAATAATAGTGTCTTTTATTTTCCACGAAAGCTATTTCATTGATGTTGCACTGGTCTATGCACTGATTAGTTTTTCGGCTTCAATAATAATATCAAAAACCATAAAGGAGCAGTGATATGGCAAGAAATATAATAACAAGCTTATTCCTGCTTTCAGGAATCTTCTTCTTTCTGGTAGGAACAATAGGAATATTGAGATTCCCAGATATTTATACCAGGGCGCACAGCAGTGCAAAATGCGACACCCTGGGAACTGTTTTTACACTGTTGGGACTTTGTATCTACAATGGCTTTGATGCAGTTACACTGAAGATAATAGTAATAATAGGTTTCATATGGGTTACTTCACCAACGGCAACCCATATTATTACCAAGGCACATTACGAAAAAGAAAGTGAGGATATTTAATGGAACTATTCAGTATTATAATGTTAATATCCTTAATTGTATTTTCTATATCAATTTCAATAGTAAAAGACCTGTTGTCAACCATTATTGTATTCATGGTCTATAGCCTTATAATGGCGGTATTGTGGCAGCAGCTTAATGCTCCCGACCTGGCAATAACGGAAGCTGCAGTAGGTGCAGGAGTAACTACATTTCTTTTCATAGCAGCTTTGAAGAAGATAAAAGGAGAGAATAAATGAGACTTGCAAGTGCAATAACCATAGCCATCCTTCTGATAGTCCTTCTTCTGTCAGGGGTAAGTGAACTGCCTTCTTTTGGAAATCCCTACAATCCCGACAACAACGAATTGAGTCATTCGTATCTTGAAAAAGCAACAGAAGAAACGGGATCGATGAACATAGTAACAGCAATAGTACTTGATTACAGGGCACTAGACACATTTATGGAAGCTTCAGTTTTGTTCACAGGCGCTTTAATCATTCTGCTGCTGTTCAAGAAAGCGGCTCCGCCGCGTTAATCGTGCTGGAAAGTATCCTTAACCACATAATACCAACGATTCAAGGGATTATGCATTTTTACTTTCCTAAACTGCAAGAAAGCGGACAACCCGCGTTAAACGTGTGAGCGTTTATTTAAGATGTGAAGGAAAGTTTCCTTTAACGAATAATACCAATGTTCAAGGGATTATTCATTTTCAACTTTCCTAAGCTATAAGAAATAGAGGTGAAAGATGAAATATAAAGACACGATACTTGTTGAAGTATGCAGGATTATGATACCTGTTATCCAGCTCTTTTCCATATACATAATATCACACGGACATCTTTCTCCTGGAGGAGGATTCGCCGGTGGAGCCATATTGGGATGCTCCTTCATAATTACGCATCTGGTATTTGGAAGAACATATATAAGAAAGATAATAAACGGAAATATAATAATGAAGGGAATGAGCATTTCTCTTATCTTCTACGGATTAATGAAGGGATATAGCTTTCTTTCCTACGATTTACATCTACCTAAGATTCCTACAGGTACCCCTGGAAACATATTCAGTGCTGGATTAATACTTCCTTTGAATATAATAGTGGGAATCGTGGTGTCATTAATGATGTATTTTACATTTTCGTTATTTTTAGATGGAGAGATTTGATATGACAGGATTATTGGTAAACTATTATGAAACTGCTGCAATAATACTTTTTGGAGTAGGATTTACAACCCTCATGTTTCACAACAACTTAATAAAGAAAATAATTGGCCTCAATATAATGGATACGGCAATCTTTCTTTTTTTCATAGCAAAGGGTTATATTGCAGGAGGAGAGGCTCCCATAATAAGAGGCGAATTCAATGGTGTTCTAAACTACGTGAATCCTGTGCCGACGGCTTTAATGCTCACAGGAATAGTTGTTGCAGTAACAACTACTGCATTTGCCCTTGGACTAACAATTCAGCTTAATGAAAAATACGGAACAATAGACTTGGACAAAATAATGGAAATGAGAGGAAACAGCGATGATAAATAACTTTCCCCTGATAAACATACTGGTGCTTATGATGTCGGCTTTTATATCACCACTGATAAAGGACTTCAAAAAGACTTCAATTCTTGTACTCACAAGCAGTTCACTCCTTGTTGCATCAACGGGTGCAACCTTGGTGAAGACACTTAATAATGGATACTATATTCTAAATATAGGACATCCGGATACTTTTCTAGGTATACAATTCTATATTGGAAATGCAGAAGCGTTAATATCATTTGTATTTGCAATAATCACTTTGATGACGATAATTTATTCGAATTCTGCCATAAGAGATGAAATCGAAGACAACAGGACAGGGCTTTTTTATACCCTTGTTAATATTCTTGTTGCATCGCTTCTCGGGGTTGTTTATTCAAATGACCTATTCAATTCCTATGTGTTCATTGAAGTGTCCACATTGTCTGCTTGTGGTCTTATTGTAATAAAGGACAAGAAGGAAAATATAACGGCTGCAATCAAATATCTAGTAATGAGCTCAATAGGTTCAGGTCTTGTTCTTATGGCCATTGCATACCTCTACTCCATATCCGGTCATTTAAATATGTCATTAATAAGTGAAGTAATAGCAAGAAACCATATGGAGTATGAAAATTCAATACTTATAGTACTGACCCTTTTCACAGTAGGCCTTGGTGTAAAAAGTGCATTGTTTCCTCTTCATGGATGGCTCCCTGATGCTCACTCGTCGGCGCCATCTCCTTCAAGTGCACTTTTGTCATCAATGGTAATAAAGGTATATATATTCATGCTAATAAAGATTATATTCAGAATGTTCACCCTTGAAATAGTAAAGGGTACAGTAATAATGGATGTAATTCTTCTCTTGGGCTCCTGTGGAATGATTTTTGGTTCAGTAATGGCAATATCACAAAAAGAACTTAAGCGAATGGTTGCCTATTCAAGTATTGCCCAGGTAGGTTATATTGCCTTCGGTCTGGGACTTGGAAGTGTTGCAGGAATGACTATTGCAGTTTATCATATAATCGGTCATGCGCTTACTAAATCCGGTTTATTTCTTTTGTCCGGACTCATGATAAAGAAAAACAACAGCAAGTATATAGAAGACTTGAAGGGGATAGGACGTGAAATGCCCTTCGCACTCATATT
>JAUVAG010000090.1 GCA_030591825.1 Dethiosulfatibacter sp. | reverse complement strand
CCTATGGATATTCCATGTCTTCCAATTATAACAGGAATTCAATTCCTGGTGTAGTTTTCGTAAAGGATGGAATTGCGGAATGGGCAAACGGGAGAACATAGGGTGTAAAAGGGCGGAAATGGGATGAAAAAAGGGCGAAAATCGTCAAATAAACCAATTAGTATCATGAATTATGAAAATACCTTGTTAAACAATGATTAAAATTGTGGCATAATTCTTGCTTATTAACTAGTAAAGGTATTCATATACTATTTACTTAGGAGGTTTTTTTATGAAAGGAAACGAAAAAAAGGAAAACGGTATTGTTATGAGTGAACTCGCAAAAAAAGAAAAACGATTTGTCATGCCCGATACATTTATCATTGTGGCTATAATCGTGCTGGTAATGGCAGCATTAACCTGGATTGTTCCGCCGGGATCCTATGATTACCAGGAAGTTGATGTAAATGGAAGAATGCGTACGATTGCAATTGACGGCACATTTCACTACCTGGATAAATCAGAAGCAAATCCCACAGGGTTTCTTGATTACTTCAAAGCTTTATATGCAGGTTGTGTAGATGCGGCAAATATCATTTTTGTAATTTTCACTTGCGCAGGTACATTTGGCATCCTTGTAAAGACTGGGGCATTCCATGCAGGAATTGGTTCTGTTCTAGTCTAAGAAAGTTAAAAATGCGTAATCCCTTGAAGCGTTGGTATTACGCTGTTAAGGAAACTTTCTACGACCTCTTAATATCCGTTATGGTCACATGAAGCGTGACCCGGATAACGCAGCGAAGCTGCTTTCTTGTTCGGAAGATGGGAAATAAAGACATAGTTCTAGTACCTATATTAATGACAATCTTCGCTTTGGGTGGTTCAATGTTTGGAATGCTGAGTGAATTCTACGGATTCATTCCACTTCTGGTAGGTCTTGGAGTAGCAATGGGCTATGATGCAATGTATGGCTTTGCAATTATTGTTTTAGGAGAATATGTTGGATTTATGGGAGCAACTTTAAACCCCTATACTGTAGGTGTTTCACAGGCAATAGCTGGAGTTCCTATTTACTCTGCTATGGGATTTAGAGTATTCTGTTTGATTTGCTTTATTCTGGTTTGCTCAGCTTATGTAATACTTTACGGTAAAAAGATCAAGAAAAACCCTCAACTTTCAGTTGTATATGGAGAAAAATCCATTCATGAATTTAACAGGGAAGATTTGGACCAGTACAAGATTGACACAAAAGCAATCTTAATCATGCTGGATGTAGTAGTAACTCTTGCATTTTTAATGTATGGTATGGTTAATTTAGGTTGGAGCTATGGAGAACTATGTGGTTTATTCTTGATTATGTCCATGGTAGCAGCGGCTATAGACAGATGGTCTCCTAACCGTTGGGTTGATGAATTTATATCAGGTGTCAAGACGGTTCTCTGGGGCGGTATTCTGACTGGTATAGCAAAAGCAATCGTAATCGTAATGCAGGATGCACATATCATGGATACTATCATATTTGGATTATCCAGTTCATTGGGCAATCTTCCAACAATGCTTTCTGCACAGACCATGCTAATAGCTCAGACAATTCTCAACTTCTTCATTCCATCTGGAAGTGGACAGGCAGCTGCAACAATGCCTATAATGGCTCCTCTTGCAGATATGGTTGGTGTAAGCAGACAAGTTGCATGTCTTGCATTCCAGTTTGGAGATGGACTTTCCAACCTATTATGGCCAACTTGTGGAATTGTTATAGTGTGTGGTATCGGAGGCATTTCTCTACAGAAGTGGTGGAAGTGGTTTTTACCTTTAGCCGGAATACTTATAGCAATGCAAGCTGTATTTATTGGTGCAGCGATGATTATGGGATTATAAAGCATACTATAATTAAAATGAATTAGCAGCAAAGAAAGACCGGAGGCTTCTGTGGAAGTACCTCTGGTTTTGTTTTTACAGTTTGGATTGCCTATATTTTAAATATTCAATTCCTTCAGGAGTTATTTTTGTACCGCCTCTTCCAATACCAATTTCAATCCACTTCTTTTCTTCCAATTGCTTCATTAGGTTTCTGATTCCTGATTCCGTTAGATATAAGGAATGGCGTTCGACCTCTTTTAGAAGACTTCTTCGTCCAATGGATTTATTATGACACTTGTAACGGTAAATAGTTTCAAGAACAAATAATGAATAGTCAGTTTCTTCTTTTATTTCTATTTTGTCAGGCAATATCTGTTTTGATTCGGAAACAGGCTCCTGCAGTCGGAGATGATTTTCAAGATGAAATGATTTTGGAAGATGTTCATTTGTAATGAGCTCTTTGTCGAGGCACTGAAAATATTCGATGCAATTTGCAAGTTCGCGTATATTGCCTTCCCATGGATGTTTATGGAATGATTCCATCACATCTTCATTCAGCCTAAAGTTCAGATTGTTCTTCTGTATAAAGTGATTTGCCAGCAGTGGGATATCTTCAGGTCGTTCACGAAGCGGTGGGAGTTCCAACTGCAATGTGTTCAGCCTGTAATACAGATCTTTCCTGATGGAACCGTTTTTTACCATTTGTTCAATATTCATATTTGTTGCTGCAATAATCCGTACATCTACATTGATAATCTTGTGACCGCCAACACGCATTACTTCTTTTTCTTGTAATACACGAAGGAGTTTTACTTGAAGTGAAGGACTCATATCTTCAATTTCATCAAGAAATAGTGTTCCCTTATGTGCATATTCGAAGAGCCCAAGCTTACCAGATTTTTTCGCACCTGTAAATGCACCTCCCTCATAACCGAACAGCTCGCTTTCCAGTAAATTTTCCGGCATAGCAGCACAGTTTATTGCTATATATGGATGAGATGCTCTTGAAGAAGCGTTGTGAATCGAACTTGCGAGAAGTTCTTTCCCCGTACCACTTTCTCCGGTAATGAGGATTGCAGAAGAAGTTTTTGACATTTTTTGTGCAAGATGACAGGTAGAGGTCATTTTTGAATTTTTGCTGAGAATATCGGAAAAATAATATTTGGCATGATGTCCCTTCTGTAAAAGCTGAAGCCGGGCATTCTGCTGTTTGTTTTCCATTTCTATGAATTTTTCAATAATAACAAAATGACCACGAAATTTTAAATCAATTACTATTGGATGAATTGTGACCATAATATCTATATCGAGATAATGGACAATTTTATTTGACATACTAAGTTGTTTGTTGGTCATTGTTTCAAAATCAATAAAAGGAAGGATGGTCTTGTAATACTTTTCATTTTCATTACGGCTATCAAGGCTTAATATAATTTTTGCCTTTTTGTTTATGCAGAATACGCGGTTGTATTCATCAATACCTACTACGCCGGTATCCATAATTTCCATCAGCTTATTTAGCCAGATTTCAAGTTGTGATGTTTTCTGATAGAGAATGGAGGAATTGTAGTCATTTGAAGGAAACTGGTTTGAATAATCAATATAGTCTTTATTTTGAAAGAGATTATCAACATTCAATTTTAGGGCGATTTCTAATATGGTACGTGGAGTCAGGAAACGATAGCCAAGATCTATAACATCTGAAACAGAGGAAGGTACAAGCTGAGGCTCTCCCGGGGTTAAAGCAAAGTTGATATCATCCCAAAGATCCATTCCAGGAGCATATGGGTAAAATGCAATATTATGAATTCCACGATGGCGAAGGTTTATTATTGCATCCATGCATGAGTTTTCATTTTCATTGACGAAAAGACATTTCTTTCCTTTTTTAATGCTGCGAAGCCCCTTGATTTTATCTTCCTTGTAATCTACCTTAATATCTACTACAGGGACACCAAAAGGAATCGAGTAGGGGATATCACTGCCACTGGCAATTGCTAATTTGGATACAAGATATAAATCAATATTGGATAAAGCAGTTTCATTTTTATATGAAGCTGGGGTGTGAACCAATATATCGATACTGTTAGGAGGAAAAAGTTGCAGCAGTGTTTCTTTGTAAAAAGTACCGGCGGTTATTTTCATTGTAAGAATCAGAATATGCTTTGTTTCCATGAAATCCTCTTTTCCAAATTATTGTTTTAAGATTAAATTTTATAAAGTATCATAGATATTATAACATATTCAAGGATTTAGGTGCTATAAAATGACGTGAGTTTAGTTGCTGAAACTAGCGATAATCCTCCATTGATTCAATGATCTTGTCTATGTATTCAAGGTCTATTGCACCATTTTTGATTTCATATCTTTTACGTGTTAAATCCTTATCATGATGGATAATGTTCTTGCCACGGTCCTTTTTGGTCTTGTGAATATCGAATGTGATTTCCAGATGGTTTTCATTGATGATTTCAATATTAAGAGAGTCGTGAGTATAGATGTTTTCAAATGATATCCTGTACCAAGCATCGATTCTTTCAATTCTTTTATAGTTGCTTACCAGATAATAGTCTTCATAATATGACATGATTTCATCAATCTTGTTCTAGCTTAAGAAAGTTTCCTTAACTGCATAACCCCTTGAAGCGTTGGTGTTATGCGGTTAAGGAAACTTTCTTTATCATCTTAATAACCGCTCTGGTCACTATCTGCTTCACATCTAGCGCGACGATGTCGCTGTGACCTAGTTAACACAGCAAAGCTGATTCCATCCAACTCGTGAACGTTCGAAATATCTAATATTTCCATAAATTTCATAAGAAGCGGTAATGCGGTAATAACTATAATTACAAATACTTTGATTGTTTTCTTGTGTATGGTATCCTCCTCATAGCAAATGCATCATGTTTGATTCAGAAATCTTATAGTAAGTTTTTGCTTTTTCCACATATACAGTATTGAAGGGACATGTCTCTTTACAATATGAACTGGTGGAGGAGCGATCTATGAAACTTGATATTAGAGAAAAAAGTATAAATACACAGGAGACTGAAGAACAGGGCATAAACAAGCCTGAATTAAATGGATACGATACTGTAGTACCGGTAGTAAACAGTACTGACATTAGGGGAATGAAAAATGACGAAGATATTATAGGAACAATGGGTTCAAATAATGAGGTGGATTGGTACAAGGTTAGATTTGATTATAACGGAAAAGCTAACTTCTATATCAAACCAATGAGCGATGACTTGAACATAGATCTTTCATTATATAAAGGAGACAAAAAGACTCTTGTAGGCTTTTCAGGAAACGGTCCAGGTAGTCATGAATTGATTACAATTTACAATACAGATAAAGGTGTGGATTATTTCTTGAAAGTGGAAAATAAGGGTAAATCAATAAAATCCTATATAAAGTATTATGCAAGATGCAGGATATATCCATATATTTTTAAGGATGTTGAGACTGTAAAACATCAGCAGCAGGACATAAGATGGGGCTTCAAACAATTGGATTGCAAGGGATGCTGCATAAGGAGACATGGATGCTATCTTGTTTGCAGTGCAATGGTCCTTAATGAAACGCCTAAAAAACACTATGAATACCTTAAAAACAGGGGAATCAAGAACTGTCCATATCCAATACAAGATATAGCAACTTTGTATGAAAAGAAGTATAAAAGTGAAGGTAAAAGAGATGGTATCGATAGGTTAGATTTTCTCAAATCAAGTATCTTCTATTATGTATATATGAAGAGCATTCCAGTCATAGTTAGACTACATGGATCAAGGGGAACCCACTTTGTACTGGTCACAGGTTTTGATGGAAATATTTCGTCAAATAAAAAGGGCATTGGCCTTGAAGACATAAAAGCTGATATGTTCAAGGTTAATGACCCAGGATATATTGACAATAAAACTCTTGCAGATTCACTTGGCAAAGGATATGAAAAGCTTACGCATATAGAGGTTATGTATTAATCGTCCACGTGAACCGGTCGATTTTCAATCGTCTAATGTTATCCGTTTTTCCGGTTTTTATCACGGGGTTATTGCTGTTTATTATTATATTGTTGTCTATTATGTTTAGCAATTTT
>JAUVAG010000186.1 GCA_030591825.1 Dethiosulfatibacter sp. | reverse complement strand
TCGGCACCTGTGCTGGAATGATAATGTTGGCAGGCGTAATCCGAAATGAGGACTACACACATTTAGGGTTAATAGATATCAATATCAAAAGGAACGGCTATGGACGCCAAATTGGAAGCTTTGCAACTGAAGGAAAATTTGCAGGAATGAGGAATGTTCCCATGACATTCATAAGGGCTCCCTATATAGAAAGCACTGGAGAAAATGTTGAAGTGCTTGCAGAAACTGGAGGTAGGATTGTGGCAGCTAGGGAGAAAAACATCCTGGTTACATCATTCCATCCTGAGCTTACCAAGGACACAAGGGTACATCAATATTTTCTAAATATGATTTGAAAGGGAAAGCACTTGAATGCAATGAAATCATATAACGAACCGAAAAAATAATATAATAGACTAAAATTGGATTTGACAAATCACGAAATATGTTTTATAATCATAAAAAATATCACAAAATTTTAAAGGCATTGACAGGAAGAGTAAATAAATTTTATGTCACAGCGAATCGGTTATAGTGAAAGTCCGGTACAGAAAAAATTTGTTGAAGAACATCCTCGAGTTTCCAATCGAAATCTTAGGAAAGTAGACTTGGACGTGGACTGCACGTTACAGCGGGTAGGTATCGATTATTCTGTACTGAAATTGAGTGAGCTTATTTTTAGCTAACTAAGGTGGCACCGCGAATATAACCTTCGTCCTTAAGTATATTAATTTATATTTAAGTACGGGGGTTTTTTTATGTCAAATTTTGCGAAACCCTATGATATACAGAATACAAAGCAAGATGGTGAGAAAATCAAAATTATTTATAATTTACAAAGGATGTTTTAATTTACACTTTAAATCAAGGAGATTTTAATTCACACATTAAATCAAGGATGTTTTAATTTACACTTTAAATCAAGGAGATTTTAATTCACACATTAAATCAAGGATGTTTTAATTCACACATTAAATCAAGGAGATTTTAATTCACACATTAAATCAAGGATGTTTTAATCAAAAGCAAGTTTCGTACTTATTCAGTAAACAAATATATTGCATTGATTCATTGCGATACATTTGTTTACTGAATAAACTCAGCTTTGCTTTTGCTTAAAACTAGGAGGGAAAACATGGAAAGAATACTGGTTAAAGAAACAATTGGAAGAAAAGAAGAAAAGGTGTTGCTTTGCGGATGGATCCACAATATCAAGAAATTCAAGGAATTTGCATTTGTATATCTTAGGGACAGAACAGGTGTTGTACAGATGATAATAGATGATATGGACATACTTGAAAAGATAAAGCTTGAAGCTTCAGTAAAGGCTGTTGGAATTCTTAAGGCCAATGAAAAGGCTCCTGGAGGAGTGGAACTTGCAGTTGAAACAATAGAAGTTGTAGGAGAGGCTAAGTATGAGCTTCTTCCATTTTCAATAAACGGCAGGGATATACAGGCATCTCTTGAGAAACAGCTTGATTACAGGACAATATCATTGAGAAGGATGGATAGAAGGGCAGTTTTCAAGGTTCAGCAGGAAATAGTAGAAGCCTATAGGAAGTTTTTAATTGGAGAAGGATTTTCAGAAATACATACTCCTAAAATCATAGGAGCAGAGACTGAAGGTGGTTCAGATGTATTCATGCTTGATTACTTCGGAAAAAGAACCTTCATGGCACAGAGTCCGCAGTTCTACAAGCAGATGATGGTGGGAGCAGGATTTGAAAGAGTATTTGAAATTGGAGCGGCATACAGGGCCGAGCCACACAGCACATGGAGACACTTGAACGAATATATGAGTCTTGACCTGGAAATGGGTTTTATTGAAAGTGAAGATGATATCATGGACCTTGAGGAGAGACTGCTAGGATTTATCATAGAGCATTTGAAGGAGACATGTTGCGACGAGCTTAATATTATGAAGGTTGAGCTTCCGATTCTTGTTAAGATTCCAAGAATAAGCCTTATTGAAGCACAGGAAATACTTCTTAAGGAATTTGGCAAGAATTCACCAGTAGGAAACGTAGATGCAGACGGAGAAAAGTTATTTGCGAAATATATTAAGAACAAATACCAATCGGATTTTGTCTTCCTTACTAAATATCCCGCATCAAAGAGACCTCTTTATACAATGCCTGATGATGAACTTGAAGGAATGACAAAATCTTTTGACTTAATATTCAAGGGGCTTGAAATCACAACAGGTGGACAGAGGATTCATGACTACGACGAGCTCAAGGACAACATGATTAAATTTGGAGCAAAGCCTGAAAGCTTTGACTTCTATCTTGACTCATTTAAATACGGAATGCCGCCCCATGGTGGACTGGCAATAGGTCTTGAAAGGATTACCATGATGTTCCTTGGACTGGACAACATTAGAAAGGCAACACTTCTGCCTAGAGATCTTAACAGAGTCACACCATAATGTGGACAATAACACCATCAGTGGACAGTATCTGTAAAAAGAACTTATAGATTGAAATTAAAATACGGGAGGCAGTCATGAAAGTAACAAAAGACGAAGTATATTATATAGCAAAGCTTGCAAATCTTCACTTTACTGAAGAGGAAGCGCAAAAAATGTCAGAGGAGTTTTCCGGCATACTTACTCATTTTGATAATATTAACAAAGAAGATCTTGATGGAATAGAGATGTATTCTTTTGATGATAAGCCATTGAGACTCAGGAAAGACGAAACTCAATCTTTTGAAAACAGCAAGAATCTCTTTAAAAACACCAAGAAGATGAGAGCCACTGCCATAGAAATACCAAAAGTAGTTGAATAGGTAATTGTAGTAATAAAAAAATCAATGTAGTTTTATCTCATAACAAGTTTCGTGCTAATTCATGCAACATTTGAAGCACAATTGAACCGTTTGTATTTCAAATAACGCAAGAATTAACTCAACTAAAGTTATGATATAAAGACTAGGAGGAAGATATGGATATTACAGGATTGAGCATTAAGGATATTAGAAAATCCTATGAAGACAGGAAATTTTCCTGCGAAGAACTAACAAGGGAATATTTGAGGAAAATCAGAAAATATGATAAGGGAATAAAAGCCTTTATTTCGGTTAGCGAGGAAGCTGCAATAGCAAGGGCAAAAAAAATTGATGAAAAAATGTACCATGGAATCGATCTTGGCATAATGGAAGGAATTCCAGTTGGTATCAAGGACAATATTTGTACTAACGGGCTTAAGACTACATGTGCATCCAAGATGCTTGAGGATTTTATACCTCCATATGATGCAGGAGTTGTGAACAGGCTTAAGGAATCAGGTGCGGTAATACTTGGAAAACTTAACATGGATGAATTTGCAATGGGTTCTTCAAATGAAAACTCTGCATTCTTTACAACGAAAAACCCATGGGACCTTGACAGGGTACCTGGAGGATCTTCAGGTGGTTGCGCTGCTGCAGCATCTGCTGGATTTTCAAAGCTCACATTTGGTTCAGATACAGGTGGATCAATAAGAATGCCTGCATCATTTTGCGGTCTTGTTGGAGTTAAGCCAACCTACGGTACTGTTTCTAGATACGGACTTATAGCCTTTGGTTCTTCACTTGACCAGATTGGACCGTTCGCAAGAAATGTTGAAGATGCGGCCTATGGATTACAGTGTATTCAGGGATTCGATCCAAAGGATTCAACTTCCATAGAGTCGGGCTATACAAAAGACTATTCAGCAACTATGAAGTCAGGGGTTAAAGGTCTTAAAGTTGGAATCCCAAAGGAATTCATAGGCGAAGGAATAAATGATGAAGTAAGGAAAAGTCTTCTTGAAGCAGCAGAGATTCTTAAAAAACAGGGTGCGGAAGTTGAAGAATTCAGCCTTCCAATCACAGATAGCGGCCTTTCAGCTTATTATATTATATCTTCAGCGGAGGCAAGTTCAAACCTTGGACGGTATGATGGTGTGAGATACGGATACAGAACAAAAGAATTCGAATCATTCCAGGAACTTGTCATCAAATCCCGTACGGAAGGATTTGGAGACGAGGTTAAGAGAAGGATAATGATGGGAACCTATGTACTTTCTTCAGGTTACTATGATGCATATTACAAGAAGGCCATGACCTTCAGGCATAAAGTCAAGCAACTATATAAATCTGCATTCGAAAAATACGACACAATATTGTCTCCAACTGTACCGATTCT
>JAUVAG010000118.1 GCA_030591825.1 Dethiosulfatibacter sp. | reverse complement strand
TAGGTTTCCTTGGTAATCCTCCAGTTGTCGACTAGATAAATGATAAAAGAGATAAAAACCAACAATAATATGAAGTTCAAATAATTAGTTTTTTTCTTTTTTTTTGCCAATTCAACACCTCACAAAACAACATATTAGATTATAACATATCAATCAGTTCAGTTCATGTTTTTTATTTCTTTTCATCAATCTGTCAACTGTATCGGTAGCCTTGTGGTCCAAATACAAAACTGCATATAGTTCATTGACTATAGGCATTTCAACAGATTCATTCTTTGCCATCTGATATGCAGCATGTGTAGTTATTATTCCTTCAACAACCATACCTACTTCTTTAGCAGCTTCTTCCTTTGTATAACCTTTTCCTATGAGGATACCAGCCTTACGGTTTCTGCTATGTACACTTGTACAGGTTACAACAAGGTCGCCTATTCCTGAAAGGCCAAGGAATGTTAGTTTATCAGCTCCCATTTTCTCAGCAAGTCTTGCAATTTCATGTATTCCTCTGTTTATAAGGGCTGCCTTGGTATTGTCACCAAATCCCAATCCATTTGAAATTCCTACGGCAAGAGCAATAACATTCTTAAGTGCTCCTCCAATTTCAACTCCTATAATATCAGTATTTATATATACTCTGAAATAATCACTCATGAATACATCCTGTACAAGTTTCGCCACTTCCTCATCACTAGATGCAGCCACTACTGTAGTCGGCATTTCAAGAGCCACCTCTTCAGCGTGTGAAGGTCCCGAAAGAGCAACAAACTTATTATTCGGCAGCAATTCTTCACAGACCTGGGAAATCCTGTACAAAGTATCCTTTTCAAGACCTTTTGAAAGATTCACAAGTACCGCATCCTTGTTGAATACATCGATGTTTTTTGTAATCAGTCCCCTTACTTCCTGGGTAGGCACTGCCAGAACTATTATGTCTGCACCTTTAACAGCTTCATGTATATCGCTTGTTACTAAAATATTTTCAGGTATTTTTATATCTGGAAGATAATGCTTGTTTTCTCTAATGTTTTTTACAATCTCAGCTTTTTCTTTATTTCTGAACCATATTCTTACTTTATGATTATTTTCACTTAACAGTTTCGAAACGGCTGTACCCCAGCTTCCACCACCAAGAATAGCTATATTATAATTCATGATATCAGTCCTTTTTTTTGAATTTGTTTTCTTCGCCCTTAAAGAGTCTGGATATATTGCTTCTGTGCCTGAATATGGCCATTGCAGACAATGCGCACGTCAACACAAGAATTTTAGTATCAACTGGTCTAGCAAATACAAGTACTACAACAGGTGCCAATACAACTCCTGCTATAGAGCCAATTGATACTATTCTAGTCAATACTATAAGTGTCAATCCTACCGCAACGCAGATTAGTGCTACTACAGGATTAATTGGTAGCATTACTCCTATTGAAGTAGCTATTCCTTTTCCACCTTTGAATTTTAGTGCAGCAGGCCAGTTATGGCCCATTATTACAAATATACCTGCAAAATACTGTCCCAAGGCAGGTTCAATATATTTTCCAATCACAACTGCAAGAACTCCCTTAAGTACATCCAGCAGAAAAACCACAAGTCCTACTTTTGCCCCAAATGCCCTGACTGCGTTGGTAGCACCGGCATTTCCGCTTCCATAATCTCTTACATCCTTTTTCAAGAAGATCTTGCCAATTATTATAGCACTTGAAAAATTACCCAAAGAGTATCCTGCCAAACAAGCTAAAAACAAATTCATACTTAATCCCCTCTGTTCTTCAGACTGAAAACAACCGGTGTTCCTTTGAATAAAAAGTTTTCTCTTATCTTGTTTTCAAGATATCTGACATAAGAAAAATGCATAAGCTCTTTGTTGTTTACAAATATTACAAACTTTGGAGGACATACGCTAACCTGGGATACGTATAAAATCTTCAAACGCTTGCCTTTCACAGACCTTGGTTGGTTCATCAACACCGCTTCATTTATTACATCGTTAAGTACGCCGGTGGATATTCTCAAAATTCTGAAACTGTTAATTTCAAGGATTTCATCCAGTATTTTGTTTACTCTCTGACCTGTAAGGGCAGAGATTGGAAATATTGGTGCATAAGTCATGAATGGGAATTTGTTTCTTACATCATCTATGAAGGTTTTATATGTTTTGTCATCTTTCTCAATCAAGTCCCATTTGTTTACTAAAACAATTATACCTTTTCCATTTTCATGAGCATAACCTGCAATCTTGGTATCCTGTTCAGTTACACCTTCATTTACGTCTATTATCATTAAACATATGTCAGCTCTCTCAACTGCTGCAAAGGATCTTACAACACTGTATTTTTCTATATTGTCATATTTTTTTTTTCTTTTCCTTATTCCTGCCGTATCAATAAATACAAATTCATGGTCTTTAGATTTGAAATGAGTATCTATGGCATCTCTGGTAGTGCCGGGGATATCACTTACTATTACCCTTTCCTGACCAAGAATCTTATTAATCAGAGAAGATTTTCCAACATTCGGTTTTCCTATTACTGCAACCTTTATTATTTCATCATTGTATTCTGTCTCACTTTCTTCAGGGAAATTTTCAATAACAATATCAAGCATATCTCCAAGTCCCAATGCTTCAGTAGAAGAAATTGATACAGGATCTCCAATTCCAAGCTCATAAAATTCAAAAATATTGTCTTCATTTACAAACTTATCCATTTTATTGCATGCCAGTATGATTTTTTTCTTTGATTTTCTCAACATTTCAGCAACATCTTTGTCTGCGGAAGTCACTCCATTTTTACCATCAACAAGAAAGATGATTATATCTGCAGTATCAATGGCAACTTCTGCCTGTCTCTTCATTTGAATCAATATAATGTCTTCACTTGCAGGCTCTATTCCACCTGTATCAATCAAAGTGAAATACTTGTTTAGCCATTCAGCCTCAGCATAGATTCTATCCCTTGTTACTCCAGGAGTATCTTCTGTTATTGCTATCCTTTTTCCTGATATTCTATTAAATAAGGTGGATTTTCCAACATTTGGTCTTCCCACTATTGCTACAATCGGTCTACTCATTCTTACACTCTCCAATAATTTCATTAATTAAGCTATATCCGTTTACCTTTACAGGTACTATTCTTACACCCAATTCATCTTCAACTTCATTCAGCATCAAATCATCCAGAAAAACATCCTCATCGCTTTTAAGCATCTCTTTAGGAATGAGCAGCGTGTTTTTCACAATGCCTTTCAACTGTTTTATTATATCGCCGCCTGTTACAAGTCCTGAAACTGTTACATCTTCACCAAAATATTCATTTCGTATCTTTAGAACATCTATTGACAAATCCTTAAATCTTTCAGTCACTTTCAAAACAGTCTTTGTCATCAAGTCATAGGACAATTCACCTGTTGCCAAAGATATCTTTTTATCTGACCTTGGTAAATCATCCAAATCTATATTTTCAAGGGCATCATCAACTTCCCTTTCAAACTCCCTTACCATACCCACACCGTTTTCAATGAGGGTAAAGTCTTCATAGGTTTCATATTCAGGAAGATCAATTTTCCCGTTTATATAAAACTCATCACCAAGATAAACAAACCTTGTTCCAGTCTCTTCAAAACATTTTTTTTGATATTTTTCTACCTGGTTAATGGTGTATCCAAATTCCTCTTCTGTAAAACCTCTAATTTCTTCAAGTCCATCCCTGTACTTAGTAAGACCAACAGGCACTATTGCCACACTTCTAACTGTAGGATAACAACCTATCAAGTCTTCAATTGTTTTTTCAAGGTCATCTCTATCGTTGATTTCAGGAACAAGTACAATCTGGCAATCTATTACTATGTTCGTTCCTTCAAATCTTTTTATGATTTCAAGAATATTGCCCCCTGACTCGTTTTTCAGCAACCTTTTTCTGGTTTCAGGATTTGTTGAATGTACAGATATTTTTATAGGGCTGATGCCATATTCAATAATCTTGTCCAGTTCCTCGTCCTTCATATTTGTCATAGTCAAAAAATTTCCAAGTAAAAACGAAAGTCTGGAATCGTCATCCTTAAGATACAGTGATTTTCTCATTCCTTTGGGAAGCTGATCAATGAAGCAGAATACGCATTTGTTGCTGCAGGTTTTTACTTTGTCCATCAGTGAATTTTCATAAACTATTCCCAGTGTTTCATCTATTTCCTTTTCGATTTCAAGAACCCAGATTTCTCCAGACTTCTTTTCTATTTCCAGTTCAATATAATCATCGGTTTCCAAAAATCTGTATTCAATACAGTCTCTTACCTCAACTCCGTTGATGCTTACAAGATTGTCACCTTTTTCAACACCAAGCTCCTGACTGATGCTTCCATCAAGAACATCTATTATTAGATTTTTTTCCATTGCTTCTCCTTATTTCAATTACAAATAATTATTATACCATATTTCTTATGTTTCAGATACGACAAAGCACCTAATTCGCAACAACCGTATGATCGGGCCGGGTCTATCTTCTTAGGCAAAAAAAAGCCAAAACACCCGGCTTCATAGTCAACTAAATCAATAATAGATCAATGTGAAACTCAACAGTTTTAAGGTCAATTACCGTTAATCAGTTTTTTCAGCTCGTCCATAAAAGTATTTATGTCCTTAAACTGTCTGTAGACAGATGCAAACCTGACATAAGCTACATCATCAAGGTTTTTTAATTCTTCCATTACCAGTTCGCCAATCCTGTCGGATGTTATTTCATTTTCCAGAGAATTTTGAAGTTTCTTTTCAATATTGTCTGTAATTCTTTCTATTTCCTTAAGGGAAACCGGTCTTTTTTCACAAGCCCTTATTATTCCGTTAAGCATCTTTGCTCTGTCAAATACTTCTCTAGTCTTATCCTTTTTCACGACTATGAGCTGCATGTTTTCTATTTTTTCATAAGTTGTGAATCTTTTACCGCAGTTGATACATTCCCTTCTTCTTCTAATTGTATGTCCTTCATCTGTTGGTCTTGTATCTACAACCTTGGTTTCTTCATTTTCACAAAATGGGCATTTCATATAAATCCTCCGGAAGCACCTCAAAAAGAACTGAACAATTCAGTCCTTTTATAGGTTTTATTGTATTTTATTCCTTTTCGAATTTTATCTTGTTATCAGACTTTATGAAACTTGGAATGTCAAGATCCCATGATGAGCTTTTCGGCTTGGGTTCAGAAGAATTTTTTTCTTCCTTTTTACTTTCCTTGTTTCCATCCTTAGACTTTTCAGTTTCAGACTTTATTTCAGGCTTTTCAAGTCTTTGCTCTGTAAATCCTGTTGCAATTACAGTAACCTTGATTGAGTCTCC
>JAUVAG010000143.1 GCA_030591825.1 Dethiosulfatibacter sp. | reverse complement strand
TTCAACATAGAATATTCCTGAAGCACCCCATGGTACAAACGGCAACCACATCGTTGCGGAGTCTTCCAGTGTTCTGGAAAGGTTTTTTGCATGAAGTCCCATTTTTTTGTACGTATCCTTCAGCATGGTACCAATTATTATGAAAGCTACTGAAGCCACACCTGCCGTAAATACCATTACCAGGCTTCCAATTATTGTAATGCCTATAAGTTTCCACACTTTGTTTATCTTGCCACTTAAGGACCCCATAATCACATCAAGACATCCTATCTTTTCGATAATACCTGCAAACGAGTAGCCGCAAATTATTGTAACAACTATATTCATCATGGACATCATTCCTCCACGATTGGCAAGCTTGATTACAGGTTGAATAATTGAAGAAGGATCAATGCCTTTTGCTGCCACCATGTTAACATTAAACCCTGATACAACCGCTGTGACTCCATCATTAAAATCAAGTCCATGAACAAATGCACCTAATAGTATTGCTACGGCTGAAGATAACAGCATCAACGGTACTGTAGGCTTTTTCAAAATAGAACCTGCCAATATTACCACTACCGGTAAAAGCAACAACACATTCCAGTTATATATTAAATCAAGATTTTCCATTAGTAGTCTAATGTTCTCACTATTTCCTGCTTCATTTCCCGAAAACTTGCTTCCGACTATAAAATACACTATTAAGCCTATGGTAGCAGTTGGAAATGTTGTATAAAACATATGTCTGATGTGTTCAAATAATTCTGCTCCGCTAACCAATGGAGCTAAATTGGTTGTATCGGATAATGGAGAGAGTTTATCTCCAAATACACCACCAGCAATTACTGCTCCTGCAGCCATCCCTAAAGGTATACCCATTTGACTTGCAACACCCATCAAAGCAACTCCAGCAGTTGCAGTAGATCCCCAGGCAGTACCAGTAGCCGTGGAAACAATTGCAACAATTATAAATGCTGTTACCAGAAACAAGGACGGATTAATAAGCTTTAAACCGTAATAAATCATCATGGGAACAGTACCTGAATATATCCATGTTCCCACTACAACACCAACTGATAAAATTATAAATATTGTCGGCATGCACTGTTTTAATTTTTCAGAAATTCCTTCTTCCATCTCTAAATATGTATAACCTAGTTTATTACCTACAATAGCTGCATATACCGCACTAACAATAAGTAGTTGCTTGATACCTATATTAAAAATCCCTTTGCCAATACCTATTGATGCAAACATAAATACTATTACTGATAATGCTAATCCTAACGATGGTTTCTTCTTCATAATTTCTCCCTTCTTTAAAAAAATTTAAAACATCCCTCAAAACTATATATTTTTCAATTCAAGCTGTAACGAAATTGGATTCATTGCCCAACTCTTTTTACAGCTTGAATCATTTTATTATACCCTAGCAATCAAATCTTTTAAAGTTGCTCCTTCAAATCCTAGCTTTTTCAATGTCAAACCTTCCTCACGGAAATCTCTTTGAAGCAAGGTTCCACCCAAAGTAATTACTGAATCGATATTTGGAGTTGGTACTCCTGCTGTCGTACCCAGATCTGACCACAATACTAGACCTGTTGAAATATCTTCTGTAAAATACCTTGAAGAACAGCTTAATGGACCTTTTATCTGAGTAAATACTTCACTTGTATTAAACAGCTGCTGCAATTCATCCGTTTCGTTACTAAAATATCCTCTTCTTGCTCTAGATTGAACAGCATCCTCAACTTCAAATCCAAATGCTCTTCCTATTGCCATCTGTTCACCTTCAATACTGCGCAAAATATTTGTAGTATGTTCAGTGATTCCTTCCTTATACAACCAAAAGTCACCATTTGAATAGTCGATTCTTCCAGAATTCATAAGACATGGACCAGGATGTACAACCGGGTTACCGTTTTCCAATGTAACATGCCATATGTCTTGTGCTGCTACCAATCCATCATATAGTTGAGAACAAGCATCCAGAAGTTCTTCTGTATTCTCTTTCGGATATGCAGCCACAAACAGTTTCTTAACCCTTAGTGACAATTCCACTCTTGCTTCTTCATAAAATGCTCTTGTTCCATAAGTCAATGAATTAGCTTCACAGATTTTGAAGTTTTTATTGATTCCCATTTCATTGGCTTTATTCACAAATCTTACAGATCCCATAGCTGCAGCACCATTTAAGAAAATAACTTGTTCTTCATTTACTGCTGGAGCAAGGACTTCTGCAAATGCTTCAATTGCAAATCCTGGAACTACAATCATAATTACTTGTGCATCTTTAATTGCTTCTTTAATATCATCGGTGACTGTTGCAATTTCTACGAATTTTTCGCCCTTGTCATCCTTCAGTAGCGCTCCGCCTTTTTCCTTTATTGCACTTAAATTCGAAAAATATTGAGGTAATTCGTACAACGAAGTTTCCAAACCTTTTGTTTTTAAATCGACAGCGGCAGTAACACCACCATTACCTCCACCTAATATAGCAACTTTCCTTACTTTCATCTTAATCCTCCTAGAATTTTAATATAATGCATTAACTGTTCTGTATATCTAATTCTAGCAAACGTTTTACCTGATTGATATGGGCGGCAACCCAAAATACTATGTACTGCAGTACATAATGTTAATCGCTTATTAAATCGTTTTTCATTCTATAAAGATCAAGTAGAAGGTAGTTGATTAATTCAATCTACATTCAAAAAATAAGAAAGCTCCGTTCAGGGAACAGAGCTTTCTTACTATCATAAGGATGATAATTTTATTTGTGAGGTCTCGACTTCGAGGTACTTCAATCCACCTTATAAATTAGTGATTGTAGTACCGAGGGAGTAGGGAACAAATCAAATTATCATCCTAGTCACACTTATCTAAGAAGCTCCAATACTGATTCAACCTGCATGAGAACTCCAATTCTCAAACATTCCTCGTCTACTCTGAAATTCTTGTTGTGAAGAGGCTCCACTATGCCTTTTTCTACATTTCCACCGCCAAGATGATAGAAAGCCATCCTTGAATTCAACATCTGCACTTCCACCAAAGCCAGAAGCTACACCTTCTGAAATAGCTTTTATCCTTTTCTTTGCAGAAGTTCTTGATTCAGTGTCAAGTGCTCTCAAAGTTCCATTCAATACAACCTCATCTGTGATTATATTTGACTTTGTACCTCCGTAAATTTCCCCGAAGGTAAGAACTACTGAAGTCAATAGAGATACGTTTCTGCTTACCAATGTTTGAAGACTAGTTATGACCTGTCCTGTTATTACTATTGCATCTATTGACTTGTCCGGGTATGCCGCATGTCCTGATTTACCATTTATTGTTATTTTAACACCACCGGAATTTGCATTCATCTGACCGAACTTCAGCTCCACCATACCCACAGGAACATTTGGCATTACATGAAGACCTATGGCATGGTCAACCTTTGGATTTTCAAGACATCCATCTTTAATCATCCTTTCGGCTCCTCCAATTGCCTCTTCTGCAGGCTGAAAGAAAAGCTTCACATTTCCTTCGATTTCATTCTCCAAATCCTTGAGAATCTTACCCATTCCTAAAAGAATAGTAGTATGAACATCATGACCGCAGGCATGCATTACTCCCTCATTCACAGAACAATAGTCGTAATCCGCCTCTTCAGTTATTGGTAGAGCGTCTATATCCGCCCTTACTCCTATTGTCTTTCCAGGACCTTTCCTGCCTCTGATTATACCCACTATTCCAGTGTCGGCATAACCTCTTTCATATTCTATTCCCCAACTGTCCAGATATTCGCAGATTTTATCCCCAGTTATTATTTCCTTGCCACTTAACTCGGGATTCTTATGGAAATCCCTTCTGATTTCTACAAGCTGGTCATACATATTGTTTACATTTTTTTTTATATCCATGTCCTTATATCTCCTCAATAAGATAATTCAATACATTATACAACCTATTAACAGTATAAATGCACACTACAAAAAAATCAAATTCCAAAAGAATATGATTCCACCAGAAACACAAATATATTTGATTTTAAAATAGATATACTTCTATGCTAAAAAAGATATGCCCATACCAGAAATCGGTACAGGCATATCCTAGAGATGATGATTAGCCTAAGGCAGGTTCTTCATTTTTTTTTGTAAAGTTCAACTCTCCATCTTTGACATTTACAAAAATTGTATCATCTTTGCTTATCTCTCCCTTCAAAAATGCTTCAGAGAGAGAATCCTCTATCATCTTCCTTATAGTTCTCTGCAACGGTCTTGCTCCAAATACAGGATCATATCCAGCATCTGCAAGAAAATCCCTTGCTTCTTCATTGACTTCGATTTTGATTCCCAATTCGTCCAACCTTTTCTGAAGGTTGCCTACCATAAGAGTCACTATTTCCTTGATGTTTTCCTTGTTCAATGAGTGGAATACTATTATTTCATCAAGCCTGTTGAGGAATTCAGGTCTGAAAGTTTTTTTCAGCTGCTCTGTAACATTTTCCTTCATCTTGTCATAATCGTTCTTTTCTTGATTTCCATCTCCTCCTGTTGCAAATCCAAGAGTTTTCTGTTTCTTGATTGTACTTGCACCAACATTCGATGTAAGTATTATAACTGTATTCTTGAAGTTTACAGTCCTTCCCTTGGAGTCTGTCATTCTACCATCATCCAATAGTTGCAGAAGAATATTAAATACATCCGGATGGGCTTTTTCAATTTCATCAAATAGTATTACTGAATAAGGCTTTCTCCTGACTTTTTCAGTAAGCTGTCCTCCTTCTTCGAAGCCGACATATCCAGGAGGTGAACCTATAAGCTTGGACACCGAATGTTTTTCCATATATTCAGACATGTCTATCCTTATTATGGCATCCTCGTCTCCAAACATAGCATCGGCAAGAGCCTTGGAAAGTTCTGTCTTTCCTACACCTGTTGGACCAAGGAATAT
>JAUVAG010000078.1 GCA_030591825.1 Dethiosulfatibacter sp. | reverse complement strand
GTTAAAAATGCGTAATCCCTTGAAGCGTTGGTATTACGCCGTTAAGGAAACTTTCTGCGACCTCTTAATATCCGTTATGGTCACATGAAGCGTGACCCGGATAACGCAGCGAAGCTGCTTTCTTGTATTCAACAGCCTTGTCGTATACACTGTTTATCATTTCCAAATTTGAATAGTAATGGAAGTGGGCGTAGGAACTTGCACCATTGCCTTTCACATATCCGCATTCCCATTCCTTTGAAACCTTGCCATTCCTGTCCTTGTGTATATGAAAAACCTTCTTTTCATCTATATGATCCTTTGATCTATGGAATTCATGTACTCTTATTTCATTTCCAGCTTTTCCATAAATGCATTCTTCTTCAATCTTAATGGTTGCATATCCGAATCTCTGAAGCTTCTTTGTCATTTCAGTATATCCTTTCAGATATCCTGTCATTTCATACCTATCTCCGTTGAAATCAATGATTTCGTCGCAAAGATACATCATTCCCCCGCATTCGGAGAGGTAGGGAATTCCTTCTTGGAGCTTTGCTTTCAGATCTTCTCTGATGGAATGGTTATTTTGAAGATCCTCTGCAAAGATTTCCGGAAACCCTCCTCCGAATAACAGAAGATGTAGGTTATTTGGTATGAGTTTTGATTCGAGAGGACTGAACTCGATTAATTCAGCTCCCATTTCCTTTAGTAGGTCTATATTATCTTCGTAATAGAAGTTAAAGGCGCTGTCTTTTGCTATGCCTATTCTTATTGGTTCTTTTTTCTCTATGTTAATGCCTTCAAATTCGATTTCTCCAGCTGTGTTAGCAAGTTCTTGAAGACCTTGAAAATCTACTGTATTCTTTATTCTATCCCTCAAAATATTGAGCTGTTCCTTTAGATCCTCTATTTCACATGATGGAACAAGCCCTAGATGCCTTGATGGCAGCTCTATCTCAGGCAATTTTTCAATATATCCATATACCTTCACATCTGTATATTTTTCAACCGCATCTTTAAGAAGCTTATAATGCATGGCAGCTACATTGTTGAAGATCACTCCCTTAACATTTGCATCGAGATCAAGCTCTGCATAACCCTTTACAATTGCTGCTGCACTTCCAGCCATTCCCTTCCCGTCAACTATGAGAAGTACTGGAAGGTTGAGAACCTCTGCCAGATAGGCTGTGCTTCCTTTTTTCTCACCGATTTCCTTGCTATCGTAAAGTCCCATTACTCCTTCAACAACTGCTATGTCAGCATCCTTTGCATTCTTGTTGTAAAGGTATTTAATGGTATTCTCTTCATTTATCCATGTATCCAGGTTCCTGCTTTTCAGTCCTGTAATAAAAGTGTGGTATGCAGGGTCTATGTAGTCCGGTCCTGTCTTGAAGGGCTGAACCTTCATATATTCCGACATCACATACATGATCCCAGTTGATACTGTAGTTTTTCCTACTCCGCTGTTTGTACCAGCAATTACAAATCCAGGTGTCATATTATGCCTCCAGCCTGTTAATATTTTGTTCCTTGTCTATATATATCTTAATTATGGAAGTGTTTTCTCCAATTAACTTTTCCATTTTTATTTCTTCTATTTTAGTGTTCAACATATAGTTTATGTAAAATTCAATTGATGTCCCGTGAGTTATTATTGCAGTATTCTCATCATTGGACTTCACTATTTCACCTATTGACTTTGATATCCTTTTTAGTCCCGCTATGAAGGTTTCCCCTCCATTTATTTTTGAGAGATGGCTGCAGCTTTTCCAGTTTCTCCAATCTCTTGGATATCTTTTCTCTATTTCATCGTAGGTCATTCCCTGCCAGTCTCCGAAATTGAATTCCATGAGTTCTTCTCTTTTTTCACATTCAAGACCAAGTATGTCACCAGCAATCTGTCCCGTCATATATGCTCTTGTGAGGGGACTTGAATAGAGCTTTTTGATATTGTATTCATCCTTGAGCTTCTGTCCAAGAACCCTGGCCTGCTCGACTCCATTCATATTCAAATTTATGTCAATCTGTCCCTGCATACGTTTTTCGTTATTCCAGTCAGTCTCTCCATGTCTAATCAAATACAAATACATATTTTCACCCCATCAACAACAATCAAATAAAAATCACACCGTCAGGGACAGTGTGAATGTTTTTAAAATTCATCACTCACTTCCCTCCGAAGCAGATCAAATCAGTTTTATGGTAGGTCTCCTGGCTCGCAATCACTCTACTCTTCCACCTTCCCGTTTTCACAGTGGCATATGGAATTTCGTCATGCATACAGTAGCGGGGGCTGCATAGGATTTCAACCTATTTCCCTTAAAGCTTTTCAGCACCATAAATATTATTTATTTGTTAGTTATTAATATATTACATATACAACCAAAAATCAAGATTAATTTATGCTAAGTTTTCTATATCTAATATGCTCCTTTTTGATTTCCTCCAAAAATTCCGGAGAAGTACCTAGTAAATGAGCAAGAGATGCTATAAGAACTCCGCCATTATAAAGACCCTTGTATCCACTTTCTACCTTCATGCGCTTTTCAAAATCAGCATGATGAAGTGGTATTTTCTTTCCCTCAGAAACTCCAACAAGAGGATGAAAAGTCGGTATCAACTGATCGACATTTCCTACATCAGTCGATCCCTGGGGTTCTTCAAAAACTACTGTTTCTTCTCCCATGGCATCAAAGATTTCCTGAATAGCTTTTATAGCAGGAGGGTTCGCATACATATCGCAATAAGTTGGATATCTTTGAACATTTTTATGTTCAGTACCTGTACATAGAGCTGCCCCTTCGACACATTTCTCCACCTTTTCGATTAAATCATCCAGGTCTTCCATGTCTTTTGCTCTAAAATAATAATTTAAAGTTACTTCATCAGGCACTATGCTTGGAAGTTCTCCTCCTTTGACTACAATCCCGTGTATCTGGCTTGTTCTTGGAATATGTTGCCTCCACATATCCATTGCATCCATAAAAATCCTTGCAGCATTTAATGCATTTAATCCTTCACAGGGATTGGCGGAAGCATGGCTGTTTTTTCCCTTAAAGGTAATAAATCTGTCTGTACAGGCTAAAACATTGAAATTAGGGCTATTTGAACGAAACATATGTGCCATTGTTGCAAATTCATATTCATCGAAAGCGCCCCTTTCTGCCAGAAATACCTTTCCTCCCGGATATTCTTCTGAAGGAGTTCCCATGATGTCAATGCGCACAGGCAGTTCAGGATATGCTGCATTTATCTAAAGAGCAGCAAGCAAGCTTGCTCCACAACTCATTGAATGACCACAGGCATGCCCAACATCAGGAAGAGCATCATATTCACACATAATAACAGCTCTGGGTCTATCTTCTTTCATCCGGTTGTTTTTAACAGCGAGGAATGAATGATCTACTTCGCACAATAGATCAGTAATTTCATAACCCTCTTCTTTCAAGAAATCAGTAATATATTTTACAGCTTTTTCTTCATTACCTCCGGTTTCAGGATTATCAGTAAGATAATCCGCAACATCTTTGCATCTTTCATAATAGTACTCTATTCTTTCCACAATTTTTTCATCCAGTTTATACATTTTTCCACCTTCCTCCAATTACATTATTTAATATCCCTTTCACTCTCTTCCACAAGCTCAACCTTTGCTATTGTAATTCCTGTATATCCATAAAATACCGCTATAATAGGATTCAATAAATTAAAGAAGGCGAAGGGCAAATATGCCATGGTTGGAACACCTAATGTCGAAGCCATGAATACTGCACAGGCATTCCAGGGTATTAAGGGGGATGTCAAAGTACCACTATCCTCTAATGTTCTGCTCAAGTTTTTAGGGTGCAATCCCTTGTCACTATAAGCCTTTTTATACATCTCCCCTGTAAATACCAACGACAGATACTGGTCTCCTGTCAAAGTATTCACACCTATACAGGTCAGTGCCGTGGAAAGTATTAGAGCGCCGGTAGATTTTGAAAAAGAAAGTATTACATCTGCAATGGATTGGATCATCCCTGACCTCTCCATTATTCCAGCAAAACTGAGTGACATGAAAACAAGTGAAAGGGGCCACATCATACTGTCAAGGCCTCCACGAGTCAAGAGTTCATCAAGAGTTGTATTCCCTGTATTAGAAGTAAATCCATAATGCATGGCTTCAACGATTGCAGTCATGTTTTCACCTTGTATAATAATTGCAAATAAGACACCTATTATTACACCACTGACAAGTCCAGGTATGGCCGGTATCTTTTTTATCACTATAACTATTATCATGACAGGAGGAAGCAGAAGCAAAGGCGATATGACAAAGGCTCCATTGATATCCAACAGAAGTACCTCAACAGCCGAGCTGTCAACCTGTGCCGAGCCATATTTAAGACCCATAATAAAAAATATCACTAGAGATATCAATATACTTGGTCCACTTGTATATACCATATGTGTAATATGTTCAAACAGGCCACATCCTGCTGCTGCCGGTGCAAGGTTTGTAGTATCAGAAAGCGGCGACATCTTGTCTCCGAAGTATGCTCCTGAAACTATTGCTCCTGCAACCATTGGAAGTGGTATTTCAAGACCATGACCCATTCCAATAAGTGCTATACCTACAGTTCCTACCGTAGTCCAGGAACTTCCAGTAGAAAGTGAAACTATGCAACTAATGAGACATGCAGTGAATAGGAAATATTTTGGCGATACTATCTGCAGTCCGTAATAAATCATTGTAGGCACTACACCTGCAAGCATCCACACTCCTATAACCATACCTATGATACAGAATATAAGCATGGAAGGCAGTGTATTACTTAACATTGCCACTATACCTTCTTCCAGATACTTCCACTTATAATCGAATTTAAATGCAACAACTGCTGCCGCAATAGCTGCTGCGAAAAGTGCAATATGTGGTGCTCCATTGAAAAAGCGGAGGGTCAATACCAAGGCAACAACTAGAAATATTACAGGTACCAAAGACCATTTAAAGGGTATTTTTTTATTCATCATATAACCTCCCAAATTTAATATTAATTTCAAAAAACGCAAAATGTCAAGCCATCGAAAGGGGTTAAAATACCCCTTTCGATATTAGCTCAACTTAATATGAACAAACTATGCTTGTTTTATATCATCCGTTGTATGACTTTCCAGTTTCAGGCATCTTTTCCTGATTATATAGGATGCAATTGCACCCGTCAAACCTACAACCATGAGGAATGTGAAAATGTATCCATATCCCCCATTGCCATATTTGTCAAGCCATGATCCAAACATTGCGGACATGAACAAATCAGGAGCATAACCTATAATCGAAGCTATTCCTACCGCTGTACCAGTAACATGTATAGGAATCTTTGCCTCACCTATAATAGAGAAAAGTATTCCATATAATGCAAGTGCAAAGGCTCCCGGAAGCAATGTCATTACACTCACCAATGTAGGATTCATACCACTCGGGATTCTTAGAACTCCAAAGTATAAAATTGCTAATATGCTAAACGCTACCATAAACCATTTGCTTGTGGATTTGAACACCTTATCCGCAAGGAAACCTCCAATTGGCGCAAGAAGCATAAATACATAGGTCCTGATTATTGCAAAGACTCCAGATTGCTCAGGTGAAACTCCTACTACATCAGTTAAGTAAGGGGTGAAATAGGACGTACTGCTATATAAGCTGTATCCACAAAAGATTATTAATGAAAATATCCAAACAATGGGATTTTTTAAAAGCGTTGTAATTGCCTCGAAATCAAATCTCTCAGTTTCGTCTTTTTCAATTTTTTCATCCTTATCATCCTTAAGTAAAAACCATATTAAAACTGCAGCTATAGCCGTTGCAGTAGCCATTACCATAACTGCATTGAACAAACTTGACCTAGGATCCGCACCCTTTGTACTTGCCCACAATGCCAAAGAATTGACAACAGCTCCTGTTATACCATTTCCCGCATAGTATATTCCAAATATCCTTCCCTGCTCCTCATCAGACCCTAACATCCTCAAGGTTTTCATTAGGGCAGTCCAGAACACGAAGCAGGTAGTAATTGCAAGCAGTAACCATAACACAAGTGACAATTGATAATTGAAGGTAAACGCATAAATTACGGCCAAAACTGTTGTTGTGGTCAACGACCAGAAGATACACTTCTTGGCTGAAAATCTATCAGATATTATACCTCCCGGTATAAACAAGACCATGCATCCTATAGCATACAT
>JAUVAG010000291.1 GCA_030591825.1 Dethiosulfatibacter sp. | reverse complement strand
CCCATCTTAGTTCCATAGTTGATGTTCTTTCCTATTACTTCAACAAGATTAGGAAGAAGAGTGGTTCGCATGGAACTAAAGTCCTCTCCCAGTGGATTCAATATCTTGATGTATTCTCTAAGAGCACTGTCTTCATTAAAATTCATCTTATCGTATTTCTTAGGACTTATAAATGAATATGTTGTTGCTTCACAAAATTCCGATTCAGTAAGGTAATTCTTTATTCTTGCTTCTACCTTTCTAAGTTCAGATATACTGCCTTTCAAAATATTTCCCTTCAAAGGTTTTGGTTCGATTCTTTCTAAACCGTAGATTCTTCCAACCTCTTCAATAAGGTCTTCTTCCTGCTGAATGTCAGGTCTGAAGTGAGGAACCTTGGATACTATTTTCTGTCCGTCGTATACACTTTCTATTTCAAGAGAATTAAGTATTTTAAGCATTTCATCAGTGTCTATATGCACGCCCAAAAGTTCTGTACATCTATAAGGTCTCATTTCAACAGTAGCAACTTCAAATTCAGTTTTGCCTACATCAATTGCTCCTTCAACAATTGTGCCTGCCCCTATCATCTCTATTATCTGACAAACCCTTTCGTTTGCATAGGATACATTTTGAGGTGAAAGTGGTTTTTCATTACGTGAAGATGCCTCGGATCTTAATCCAAGACTTTTTGAAGTCAATCTTGCCGAAGTAGGATTAAAGTTGGCACATTCCATTATGATAACCTTTGTATCGTCTGTTATTTCAGAGTCATAACCACCCATTACACCTGCAATACACTGTGCATCATTTTCATCGGCAATTACGCACATATCACTTGTAAGCTCCCTTGTTTCCTTGTCAAGAGTCATGATTTTTTCGCCATTTTTTGCTCTTCTAGCAACAATCTTTCTTCCTGCCATTTTCTCCAGGTCGAAGGCATGAAGAGGCTGTCCCATTTCTATCATTACATAGTTTGTAGCATCTACAATGTTGCTTATAGGTCTCATACCCGCATCCATGATCTTTCTCTGTAGCCATAGAGGAGAAGGTCCTATCTTGACATCCTTTATTACCTTTGCATAATATCTTGTGCACAAATCCGGAGACTCTATCTTTATTTCATTTATATAATCATTAATATCATCTACTGGATTATTTATCTTTATTTCCGGGAGTGAAAGCTTTCTTTCCATTGCCGCTGCTGCTTCCCTGGCAATTCCAATAACACTGAGACAGTCAGGTCTATTGAACGTGATTTCTATATCAAGAAGATAACCTTCCATTTGAAGAGCTTTTTTCGCTTCCATTCCCAACTCAATCTCATCTGGGAAAATAAGTATTCCATTCTTTGACTCCTTTGGAATTAACTTGACTTCAACTCCAAGCTCCTCATATGAACACATCATTCCCTCTGATAATTCGCCTCTAAGTTCTGAACTCTTTATTTTTGTTCCATCTGCAAGAACTGAACCATCAAGTGCAACAGGTATTATATCGTAAAGCTTTATGTTTTTCGCTCCAGTAACGATCTGAATGACCTTGCTTCCTATGTCAACCTTTGTGACCAAAAGCCTGTCTGCTTCAGCATGGTTTTCAATCTCAACTATCCTACCGGTAACAATATTTTTGACATCTTTCTCCAGGTTTATAACTGCATCCACATGGGATCCCGTCATCGTAAGCCTGTCCGCTATAGTTCTTATTTCCAGTCCATCTATATCAACATATTCCTTTAACCAATTTACAGGTACTAACATTTTTTTCCTCCTAAAACTGTTTTAAAAATCTAAGATCATTGTCAAACAAAAGCCTTATATCATGTATTCCATGTTTAACCATTGTTATTCTGTCTATTCCCATTCCAAATGCATATCCGCTATAGATTTCAGGGTCAATGCCGCAGTTTCTCAATACATTGGGATGAACCATTCCGCATCCGAGAAGCTCCATGCTCCAACCTGTATTATGACATGCTTCACATCCTTCTCCCATGCATTTAAGACATGATACGTCAACTTCCGCACTAGGCTCTGTAAAAGGGAAATTATGAGGTCTGAATCTTGTTTTCATGTTCTCTCCAAAAAGTGCCTTTACAAACTTGTCTATTGAGTCCTTTAAGTTCGCAAGAGTAACGCCCTTGTCAATTACGAGGCATTCCATTTGATGAAACATAGGTGAGTGTGTATCATCCACATCATCAAACCTGAAGGTTCTCCCAGCTGAAACCATCCTTATAGGCGGCTCCTGAGTCTTCATTATCCTTATCTGTACTGGCGAAGTCTGGGTTCTTAAAATTAAATCATCAGAAAAATAGAATGTATCCGACTTATCTCTTGATGGGTGGTCAACAGGTGCATTTAGAGCATCAAAATTGTTTTCAACAGTATCAATCTCAGGTCCATCAATTACATCAAATCCCATATTCAGAAATAGATTTTCAAGCTGTTCCTTTACCTGCATCAACGGATGTCTGTGTCCTGAAGCCATATAATTCCCAGGGATAGTAACATCAATTTTTTCTTCTTTAAGTTGTTGCATCTGCTCTTCATCGTTGATTCTTTTCTTTGCTTCTTCAAGAGCGTTCTGAATGTTTTCCCTTACTTCATTTGCAATTTTACCAATTAGAGGTCTTTCTTCATTTGAAAGACTTCCCATAGCCTTAAGAATATTTTTAAGTTCTCCTTTTTTACCAAGAACTCCTACTCTAATATCTTCCAGTTCCTGAATACTTTTAGTCTTTGGAATTTTTTCCAAAATTTCATTTTCGATTTTCTTTAATTGTTCTCTCATGTTTACTCCTTTCAAAAATAAATAAAAAAAGCGACACTTCTCTCCTCTTAAGAGGCGAAGTCCCGCGGTACCACTCTTGTTTATTACTTAAATAGATTAACGGTCATCCCGGACAAGCATACTAAATTCAGCTTATCAACTCCAAGGTGAAATTTCAGTCAAGTTAAATGAAATGATTTCAGCCTCGTCATTTCTCTCTAGAATTTCAACATCCCGACTTACTTTGCCCTATCAAAGTTTTTAATTATTATTGATTATAACAAATCAATCACTGTTTTTCAAATATTTTATTGCTAAAATTATAAAGACAAAT
>JAUVAG010000010.1 GCA_030591825.1 Dethiosulfatibacter sp. | reverse complement strand
CTGATCAAGGAAAAAGAGATTACTGAAGCTCTTGAATATGCAAATTATCTTAATTCAATAAATGTAGATGCTGTAATCGTACAGGACTGGGGACTTATGATGCTTATTGACAAGCATATTCCCGGACTAAAGATACATGGAAGTACCCAGATGACAATATGCGACTACTTCGGAATAGACCTTTTGGAAAAATATAATATAAAGAAGAACATACTTGCACGCGAAACACCTTTTGAAAGACTTAAGCTAATCAAGGAAAAATCTGATAAATCACTGGAAGTGTTTATTCATGGAGCTCTTTGCTGTTCTTATTCGGGACAGTGTTATATCAGTTCCTATTTTGGTGGTAGAAGTGGAAACAGAGGAAGATGTGCACAGACCTGCAGATTGGCTTTTGATATTATTGACAAGGAAACGGAACTGAAGGTAAATGATAAACCTGTATATCCATTGAGCCTTAAGGAATTCAATATTGGAGCGAAAATACAGAAGCTTGCAGACATTGGGATAGATACATTCAAAATTGAAGGAAGAATGAGAAAACCAGAATATGTGGATAGGGTAGTTACTTACTACAGACAGCTTCTGGATGGTATATATGATGAAAATGTGAAAAAGCAGGCTGAGGAGGTTTTCAGCAGGGGATTCACAAAGGGACTGCTTTTCGGAGATTTTGGAAAAGATCTTATGGCCTATGATTCTCCAAAAAACACAGGCACGTTGTTGGGTACCGTGGAGCAGATGAACGGATACAGCGCAGGAGTACAGTTGGTGGACGATATTACTGTTGGAGATGGAATTACTTACGGAAAGAACGAAAAGAACAGGGGCTTCATAATTGAGAGACTTGTACAAAAGGGAACAAGCATCAAGGAAGCAAAGGCAGGGGAACTTGTATTCATCAAAGCCAAGCAGAAGATGGAAGTAGGCGATGTTATTTATAAGACCTTCAACAAGAATCTATCAGATGAGGTTGGTATAAGAATTAAGAACGCAGACATATATTTCCTGAGATCTCTTGATTTTGATGTGAAAATAAGGGAAGGCGAAAGGATATTACTTAAAGCCATCTCAGGTGAGTACAATACTGAAGTATACAGTGATGACGAGGTGGAAGGTGCAAAGAATGCTCCTGCTGAAGCTGAATCTGTAATAAAGCAGCTTTCAAAATCCGGAGGAACGGTATTTACGGTAAAAGATGTAAATATAGATTTGGAAGGCAATGTATTTGTGAGCAAAAGTGTATTAAACAGTCTGAGAAGGAAAGCAATAGAATCCCTTGAAGAAAAAATACTTCAGCACAGCAAAAAAGAGGTTTCAATAGAAATTGAAGAAAGAGAAACCTTTGAAAGAGATAATGACATGAGATACTCTCTTAACATGAACAGTGATAGGGATTATAAGAATATAGATTTCAATGAAATAGATTTGGCATACATACCATATTATTTTATTACTGAAGATATAATTAATGATATAAAGGACAAGAACGATGATGCAGAAATAGTGCTGTCCTTTAGAAATGTATCAAAAACATACGACTATGTGGAGGCTGAAAGAGCCTATAAAAAGTATGGTGACAGCATAATAGGAATACAGGTCAACAATATAGACGGACTGGCATTTGCCAAGAGTCTTGGAGAGAATAACATTTACTGTGATTTCGAGATGAACATCATGAATGAATATTCTGCTGATTTTCTTAAGGGCGAGGGAGTAGAATGTTTTACCCATTCAGTGGAATCAAGCATTGGAGATATTGAAGAAATAAACAGGAAGACAGAAATGAAAACAGAGTGTATAGTGTATTCCAACCTTCCCCTCATGACTATAAGGAACTGTCCGTTTGCGCATATGAAGAATTGCACGGATACATCAAAGTGCAGCAGTTGCGACATGTATGACAGGTATGTCTTGAAAGACAGGAAGGGATATGAGATTCCAATGTCCAGAAACAGGGGAATAACCACAATCTACAACCCTATTCACCTGTACATGGCGGACAGGATGTACGAGGTGAAGAAAACAGGCTCAGACTATGGAAGAATCGATTACAATGGGTCAGCAGACATAAACAAAGTTATTGAGAGTGTGAAATACGGCGTTGAGGATATAGACAAAGGTGAGATAACTAGAGGGTATTACTACAAGGAAATACTTTAAGCGAGGTAATATGAAAGAAAAGACTATTAAGGTTCTTGAATTTGACAAGATCCTGGAAATGCTTAAAAAAAAGGCAGAAACGGACCTGGGCAGGGAATACCTGAAAAAGAGCCGCGTTCTATCCAATATAAATGAAATAAGAATAAAGCAGAAGGAAACTTCAGAGGGAATAACCCTCATTATGGAAAAGGGGAACCCTCCACTTTCAGGAGTGGCCAGTGTTAAGGACTATGTAAAAAGAGCGGAGCTTGGGGGAACACTATCTGCAGCAATGCTTTTAAAGGTAGGACATTCCTTAAGGGCTTCAAGGGTCATAAGAAACTATATTAAGTCAAGCGCTGGAACAAAGGTTGGAGGAAACATAAGACTCCTTTCCAAGATGGCTGAAAGCCTTATACCAAACAAGGTTGTGGAGGAAGCAATTACAAATGCAATAATCAGTGAGGAAGAAATCTCCGATAATGCAAGCTACGCACTTAAATCAATAAGAAAAAGCATAACAAACAAGAACGGTGTAATAAGAAACAGGTTGAGCAATATAGTATCAACCTTGTCGGCAAAAAAATATCTTCAGGATGCCATAGTAACAATAAGAAACGACAGGCATGTTGTACCAGTAAAACAGGAATACCGACACCAGGTGAAGGGTCTCATACACGACCAGTCTTCAACAGGAGCTACGTTATTTATAGAGCCGATGGCAATTGTTGAACTTAACAACGAGCTCAGCACATTGATGATAGATGAAAAGAAGGAAATTGAAAGGATTCTTGCTGAGCTTACAGACCTTGTAGGAGCAGTAAGCGAAGAAATAAAGTCTAATGAAATTCTTTTGGGAGAACTAGACTTTATATTTGCAAAATCAAAGCTTTCGCTTCAATTCAATTGTTTCGAACCTGTTCTAAACGACGAGGGATATATAGACATCAAGAAGGGAAGACATCCCCTTATACCAAAGAATGAGGTTGTACCTACAGACATTTGGCTAGGAAAGGAATTCAGGACTCTGATAATTACCGGACCTAATACAGGTGGAAAGACGGTATGTCTTAAGACAATAGGATTATTTACCCTCATGGCACAGTTCGGACTTCATATTCCTGCAAAGAGCGGCTCTCAGATAGGAGTATTCAACAATGTCTTTGCGGATATTGGAGACGAACAGAGTATAGAGCAGAGTCTTAGTACTTTTTCTTCACATATGACCAACATAGTTGAGATATTTAATGAGATTGAAGATAATTCACTTGTTCTTCTTGATGAGGTTGGAGCAGGTACTGATCCTGTGGAAGGAGCTGCACTTGCCACTTCCATACTTGAAGAGCTTCACGGAAGGAATGTAGTAACGGCAGCAACAACACACTACAGCGAGCTTAAAATTTATGCGCTTACAAGAGACGGAGTAATAAATGGCAGCGTGGAATTTGATGTGGAGACTTTGAGTCCTACATACAAGGTTCTTATAGGAGTACCTGGAAAGTCAAACGCCTTTGAGATATCAAAAAAACTTGGTCTTAATGAATTTATTATTGATGATGCAAGGAATTCCATAGAAAAGAATGATGTACAGTTTGAAGATGCCCTTATTCAGATTGAAAGGGATAGAAAAGAGATAGAGTCTACAAAGGAAGAAATTTTGAAGCTTAAAAATGAGCAGAAGAATCTAAGTGAAAAGCTCAAGGTTGAAGAAGAAAAGATAAAAAAGAGAAAAGAAAGAATTGTTGATGAAGCAAAAGCTGAAGCAAAGGAAATTCTTGAAAATGTGAAAAAAGATACTGGAGACATGGTTTCCAGAATTGAAAAATACAACAGCATTATAGACAAGGAATCCAGAAAAGATGTTAGTGAAATCAAGTCTGGATTGAATAAGAAAATAAAGGAACTGTCAAGGACTGAATATATCCTTGAAACTACTAATGACGGCAAGCCAATTAATAAAGGTGACTATGTTTATATCAAGTCCCTTAACCAGAAGGGATATGTATTGACAAAGCCCAATGATGACGGCAAGGTTACTGTCCAGGCTGGTATCATGAAGCTCAATGTTCCAGTGAACACCCTTGTGAAAACGGAATCCGAAGAGGAAAAGTCCTCCCAAAAGGCCAAGAATAAGATGTATACCTTGAAGTCGAAAAACATCAAAACTTCCATAGACTTGAGAGGAATGAACCTTGAGGAAGCCTTCCTTGAAATAGACAAGTATTTGGATGACGCATATTTGTCAGGACTCAATGAAGTTCAGATAATCCATGGAAAGGGAACTGGTGTTCTTAGAAAAGGAATAACTGAGCTTCTGAGAACTCACAGGCTTGTAACAAAGCACAGACTTGGAGAATTCGGCGAAGGTGGAACAGGAGTAACAGTAGTAACTCTTAAGAACTAATAATAATGATAGAAATAGCAATAGAATCAGAAGCAGTAGATTAGTGAAAGGAATGCATGCAAGGACAATCTTAAGCATGCAAGGTGAAAATATGCTTGTAAGTGCATGTCTTTTGGGACTCAACTGCAAATACAGCGGAGGAAACAACCTTGACGAAAGGGTTGTAAAGCTTCTTGAAAAGGAAAATCTAGTTCCCGTCTGTCCTGAACAGCTTGGAGGACTTGAAACACCGAGGATACCATGTGAAATTGTCATGGAAGGTGATGAAAAAAAAGTTGTGAACAGCGAGGGTGTGAACCTTACTGAAGTGTTTATAAGGGGAGCAGAGGAAACCTTGAAAATTGCAAAGCTGTTAAAAGAGGATTCAATCCTTCTTCAGCCAAGAAGTCCTTCTTGTGGAAGCAGACAGATTTATGACGGTACTTTTACTGGAAAGCTTATAGACGGTGAAGGAATTGCAGCTGAATTTTTGAGGGAAAATGGAATTAAAGTTTATGATACTGAAGAATATTTCAGTGATTGAGTTGACACAGGTTGACCCTTGTGCTAATCTCATATAATAAGTTAGATACGGAGGATTTTGATGATAGATTATAAAGTTAAAGCTGCTGAACTTTTTAGCCAGCAGGTTGAGGGTGCATCAATAGATGAATTGATTGAAATGGTTGAAGTTCCACCTAATTCAGAAATGGGTGATTATGCCATACCATGTTTTAAATTTGCTAAGATAATGAGGAAATCACCAAACATGATTTCTGAAGAAATAAGCAAGAATATCACTATAGGGGATTATTTTGAAAAAGCAGTAAACACAGGATCATATGTAAACTTCTTTGTAAATAAGAAATATTTCGCAGAATCAATATTGAAGGAAGTATACGATAAGAAGGAAAAATATGGAAGCAGGGACATTGGACAGGGAAGAAAAGTAGTAGTTGAGTTTTCTTCGCCTAATATTGCAAAGCCTTTCCATATTGGACATATAAGAACTACTGTAATAGGAAATGCAATCAACAAGATTTATAGATTCATGGGATTTGATGTAATGGCTATAAACCATCTTGGAGATTATGGAACACAGTTTGGAATGCTGATATCAGCCTACAAGAAATGGGGAGACCGGGCAGTTATTGAAGCCAATCCTATTCCTGAACTGTTGAAGCTTTATATCAAATTCAATGCAGAGGCAGAAGAAAAGCCTGAATACAAGGATGAAGCAAGATACTGGTTCAAGGAGCTTGAAAACGGAAACGAAGAGGCTATTGAATTGTGGCAGTGGATTAAGGATGTAAGTCTTATTGAATTCAACAGAGTTTATGGAATGCTAAACATAGAATTTGATTCATTTGCCGGTGAAAGTTTCTATTCAGACAAGATGCCAAGGGTTATAAAAGAGCTTGAAGAGAAGAATCTTCTAGTGGAATCCCAGGGTGCAAAGATTGTTGACCTTGAAGAATTCAGCATGCCGTCACCTTTAATAAAGAAGAGTGATGGATCAACTCTTTATATTACAAGAGATATTGCTGCATCAATTTACAGAAAAGAAACATATGACTTCTATAAGAACATATATGTAGTAGGTTCTCAGCAGAACCTTCATTTCCAGCAATGGATAAAGATAGTAGAGCTTATGGGTTACGACTGGGCAAAAGACTGCGTACATGTTCCATTTGGAATGGTAAGCCTGGAAGATGGAACCCTTTCCACTAGGAAAGGAAGGGTAGTATTTCTTGAAGATGTTCTTAATAAGGCAGTTGAAAAGACCCTTGAAATAATAAACGATAGGAATCCAAACCTTGAAGGCAAAGAAGAAGTAGCCAAGCAGGTGGGTATTGGAGCCGTACTATTCCAGGAACTTTACAACAACAGAATCAAGGACTATACTTTCTCCTGGGAGAAAACACTTAGCTTTGAAGGTGAAACTGGACCTTATGCTCAATATACATATGCAAGGACCTGCAGTATTTTAAGAAAGTACCAGGAAGAACTTGATACTGATATTGATTTCAGTCTAATAATAGGAGACAAGGAATTTGAAATAATGAAAACTTTGGAAGGATTTTCTGACATAGTTGAAAGTTCAATGACCAAGGAAGAACCATTCTATATTGCAAGATTCATAGTGGACCTGGCGCAAAAGTTCAATAGATTTTATCATTATAGTCAGATTCTTACGGAAGACAATGAACTTACTAAAAGTAGGATATTGTTGACATATGCTGTAAACACAGCTATTAGAAATGGTCTTAAATTGTTAGGAATTGAAACTCCTGAAAGAATGTAGTAAGAAGGTCTAAGGCCCTTGAACTATTGGAAACAGTGCAAAAGCAGTTGACAAATCATTTTTTGTAAACTATAATACCTCATAATCCATGCTTTTAAGGCATGGATTTTGACATGTTGCCATGTCGACATTAAATTTTGCTGGTGATATATGCTGGTGACTGAGAAAGAGGAAAAACTATTTATGAAGAAAAAGATTAAGATTATATCAGCACTGTTGATGTGTTTATTTGTACTGAGTGCATGTCAGACTGGAACGGCTACTACAGCCATTTCTGAAAACATCACGTCAGAAGGAGCGGTTGTCACTGTGGACGCAGAGCCTGTCCCAATTAACCTATCTAACGTTTATAAAAGAAGTATAGACTATGTTTCGATTAAGGATCACGTGGAAGCAGCACAAGAGAAAGATTTTAAAGAATATGCAATTGAGCTGTCAGGACTTGAAGTAGGTGCCATTGAACTGTTAATGGCTGAATGTGATGAAGTAGGAATTGATCCATTTGTAATTCTGGGATTAATGAGACTTGAAAGTGAATTTGACACATATTGTGTGGGAAACCTGGGAGAAAGAGGACTTGGACAGCTAATGGCAAACACGGCAGAGCCTGTTGCAAGGAACATGGGAATAGAGTATGTTCCGGATAAGTTGTTTGAGCCGGAATACAATATAAAGTTGTTTATGACCCAGTTCAAGTATCTATACGAATTCTATGATAGGAATATGCATATGACATTGACAGCATATAATAGAGGACAAGGCGGACTTGATAAATACATGGCTTCAAGAAGCAAACATGCAGATCCAGCCGTAAGCGATTATTCCATGGTAGTATTAAAATATACTACAAGTTTTAAAGAAGAGTTTGATAACCAGTAAAAAAGTATATATAATATAGCTGATGTATGTCGGCTATATTTTTTTGTTTTACATGACGAGAGGACTTCAAACTAAGAATTAAATTGGTTGGTTGGAACATTTATCCTAAATCTTATATAAAGGAGATAACTATGGAAGGACTATATAACAATTTGCTGAAATATTTTATTGATCAAAGGGGATACTTATATCCCGAGTTAACAGAGGACAAGGTGGAATATATAATCAATAACGATTATTTTAACTACTTCATTATTTTTCTCAAGTCAATGAGATACAATGATGATTCCGGAGTTGAAATAAACTATGAAAGGCTTTCAGATGAAATGGAGCTTTTCAAATATTATTCCGAATTAAGACACAACAGGAAAAAACTTCACATGTTTGCCATGACTTCAATAGCCTATGCAAATGAAAAGACTGAAGATATAGACAGGGAACTTGAAAAGTACTGTGAATATTTCAATATAACCATAGAGAGTTTGCCTGAGCTTTTATACTTCTCATATATGATAAAATCAAGTCAGACATTAAAAGACATGGATAAAATAAATGAGGAAGCCAAGAATAAATTCATTAAATTCTCTTTTAAGGACAGTTTTGGAAGCAAAAACAAGGAAGATATATTATCCTTTGAAAAGAAAAGAGTGGAACTCCTGGGTAAAATGATTGTTGGAGACTGTGTTGGATATCCTCTTTTAGAAACTTTTGAAAGTAAAATTGCAGGAAATGTCGGCTGTGATTCGGATGAAAATGAAAGGGTTGCAACATTTGTAAAAGGTCTTCTTGACTATCTGATTAATATCAGAAAAGGCCGTATAAAAACCATGGCATACAACCTGGTGGAAAACAAGCTTTACAATGAAATGGAAAATGCAGTTGTGGAGCACAGCAATTTTGGGAAATGCATGATTGTTAGAAGCATTAAAACCGAGAAAGGTAAGACCATAATAGTCAATACTCAATTGGGCTGTTACAGGTTGGAAAATTAAATGAGAATGAAAGTATTGTTTGTAGCATTAAACAGCAAATATTCACATGTGAACCTGGCAGTGAGATATTTGAATAACAGAATAAGTGATATTGAAGGAATAGAATCGGAATTTCTTGAATTTACAATAAACCAGAAGAAAGATTATATTCTTTGGGAAATTCTTGAATCTAAGGCGGACATTGTTTGTTTTTCTTCATATATATGGAATATAAATGAAATACTGTCGCTGTCGGAATCTTTAAGAATGGGAAGCAAGGATATGAGAATTCTTCTGGGCGGACCTGAAGTTACCTTTGAATCTATAGAACTTATGAATGACAATGATTTCATTGACTATATAATTAAAGGAGAGGGAGAACTTCCAGTTCGTGAGTTTTTCGAGAAGTTGTCATCAGACGAAAATATTGAAACTGTCAAGGGTCTAACCTATAGAATGAATGGATTAGTATTGGAAAATGAAAACTATGGACCCATTGAAGACATATCCATCCTTGACTACCCTTATGAAGAAGGGGAAAACTTTAAAAACAAGTATGTTTATTATGAAAGTTCCAGGGGATGTCCTTTTAACTGCAGCTTCTGCATATCTTCAAGCATCAATGGAGTAAGCAACCTTACGCTTGAAAGGGTGAAGGAGGATCTGGACAAACTGCTGAAAACAGAAGCCAATGTTATAAAGTTTGTAGACAGGACCTTCAATACGGACAGGAAGAGAGCTGAAGAAATAATAAATCATATAGTAAATAATAATCAAAAGGGAATGAAGATACATTTTGAAATAACAGCGGAACTTCTTGACGATAACATGATTTCACTTATAAACAGTTTGCCTGAAGACATGTTTCAGTTTGAAATAGGTGTGCAGTCAACAAATCCAAACACATTGAATGAGGTAAACAGGAAATCCGACATCAACAAGCTAAAGGATGTTGTAGAAAGGATAGGCGCAGGAAACAATGTGCACAGACATTTGGATCTTATAGCGGGACTTCCGGAAGAAGATATGGAATCCTTTGGAAAATCCTTCAATGACGTGTATAATATGAAGATAGAAAAAATTCAGCTTGGATTCCTGAAGGTTCTAAAAGGTACTTCAATAAGGGAAAATGCGGAGAAATACGGAATAGTATACAAGAAAACTGCTCCCTATGAAGTAATAAAAACAGATTTCATGTCTGACAGGGAACTTCTGTATCTAAAAAAGATAGAAGATCTGGTAGATGTTTTCTATAACGAGCATCATTTTATAAACTCTATTGAAAAACTTATGACAATGTATGAACCCTTTGATTTTTTTAAAACCTTTTGCAGTTACTGGATCAGTGAAGGCCTCTTTGACAGGCCAAGCAAGAAATCAGATATGTATGGTGTCCTTAACGAATTTGCTTTAAAAGTATGTAACCTGGATATACGTGATGAACTTAGGGATGACTTTTTATTAAACGAGAGAAATCTTGACATGCCGGCTTTTTTTCAGGGAGTTAATGAAAAGGAATGTTTAAAGCTTAAGCACGAACTATTGAAAAGTGAAAACTTCAGGAAGAAATACTTTGAAGGTAATGACAATATTCAAAACAAGAAGCTTGTAAACCGATTCAGACTTGTAAGTATTAATGATAGATACTATGCATATGTTTACGGGGACAAGAGAAATATATTTTCAAGAAGTATAAAAACAGACGTTACTGATATTTTGGAGGAAGAATTAAATGACATTTTATGATGAGATTAGAATACTGAGAGAGAAAAAACTTGAATTTGTACCCTTTGTAACTTTAAAGAAAGGTGCGGAGATTCCAGTAATGGAAGGAAATTTCGTGCTGGACAGGGAATTGGAAATCCCCTTGCTTCTTGAAGATTTTATTAATGATGTAAAGGAATCTACTGTAAATGAAGGATTGAGTATGGAAAATATATGTACTGGAATGTGCTTCATGCTTGGAGCAGATCCCGAGTTTATATACCATGACTATTATCTAGAAATATTGAACAAGTCAAAAGCCAATCTTCAGTCATATATAATTCACCTCATAAACAAGTTTGGTGAAAAGCTGGAGTATTCAGTAATATTTGCACTTGCTCTTGTTGAAATAGAAACCAGTGCAAGAAATCTATTCATTCTAGGAAGCTGTCTTGAAAATCTGGCTAAAGATCATTCAGACAAGAAAAACAGTAAGAAATCCGATATATTCTTTGATGAGGCTGTAAAATACTACCATAGTAGCTGCGATGAGGAAGAGAATTTCACACTGTCTCTTTATAAGCTTGGCTTCTACTACCGAGGACTCGGTCAGTATGTGAGGGCCAAGGACTATTGGGATAGATTTATGGAGCATGACCAGGATTCTGTAAGGATAGAGGAAGTAAGAACAGAAAATGAATCGCTTGGAAAGCTTGTGGATTATGAAATAGGATATAGCTATGTCCTTGACGGCAACACTGAAGACGGTCTGGAGAAACTTCTTCCTCTTGTGGAATATTTCCCGGATTGGTGGAATCTATTGTTCGTCATTGGACTTGCCTTTAGACAAAATCTGGAATACGAAATTGCGTCGGATTATTTCAAAAATGTATTGTTCATGAAAGCGGACCAGAAAGAAGCTTTGAACGAGCTGGCTATCTGCTATCTAAACATGAATAAATTCAAGGAAGCTGAGGAGATTCTTGACAATGCCATAATATTGTCTGAGAACAACAGTGAGCTTTTGGCAAACAGATCTGTTTCAAGGATATATCTGGACAAGATAAAAGAAGCGGAAGAAGATATAGACAAGGCTTTGGAAATAAATCCCAATGACGAGATTGCAATAAACATAAAAAAAGAAATAGAGAAGATGAAATAGTATGAAAGATAGTAAGGATATAAGGAAAAAGCGGATAATATCATCTGCTGCTTTATTTGTATTTTTAATTTTCATGTTCGTCTTAAATAATAAAACATCTGAAAAGAAATTTTCAGGTGTTTATTTGAATGGAGTTTTAACGGGTGATAGTGAAAGCTTTCTTCAGGCGGACAACAATATCTTTCTTTCTGTTGAATTTCTGGAAAACAATGATCTCCTGGATATCTTTTTTAGTGATGAAGAGGAACTTATCCTAATATATGATGACATGAAGACGTATACAGTAGATTTAACAAAGAATAAAAGGACTGTCTGGTACAATAAGGACTCAAAAGTATTTTTGAATTTCAATTATATCAAGAACAAGATGAATGGTAAATACAACATAGATGTATTTGAGGACCTGATGTTTATTGAAGACGTCTATTCCGAAATATCAAATCAAAGAAAAATCAGGCTCTATAGAGAAGAAAGTACAAGAAGTGAAAAAATAGTTAATATAGAAGAAGGAAGTATTTTAATTAAATATAACAAGACAGGGAACTGGTGTTTAGTGAGATATGGTGACAAGATAGGCTATGTTAAGGACAACTATCTGAAATCAATGAAATCTTATTTTGAAACAAACTTTTTGCAAAATATCAACAAAAAGAAGGAG
>JAUVAG010000297.1 GCA_030591825.1 Dethiosulfatibacter sp. | reverse complement strand
GTACAATATATGCAAGACAATACCTGAGCTTCTACCCATAGCTGAAAACATACTCACCCACCACGAATGGTGGAACGGCCAAGGCTATCCCCAGGGGTTAAAGGGTGACGAAATACCAATTTTGTCGAGGATAATATCCATTGCGGACGCCTATGACGTAATGACGAACAAACGGTCATACAAGGAAGCAATGAGTCATGATGCTGCCCTTGAAGAACTAAAGAGATGTTCAGGCACACAGTTTGATCCAAATCTGGTGGAGATTTTTGTGAACTACTGTGCTGCAGATGTCAGAAAACTTATCAGGGTAACGATATAGGTTCAGCATTGTTCAGTATCAGCCTTACTTCAAATTCGGTCCCAACGCCTATATTGCTTTTTACTTCAATCTTTCCTTCCATGGCATCAATGGTCTTCTTTGCTATGTAAAGACCTATGCCGCTTCCACCGTAGTTCCTAGTTGATGAGGCATCAAGCTGAACAAAGGGCTTGAATATATGCTTCAGATCCTTTTCAACCATGCCTATTCCAGTATCACGGAATGTAACTGCAATCTCAGACTGGCATTCACTCAAAGGCAATATGTGCAAATCAACATGGACAACTCCCTTTTCAGTAAATTTTATGGAGTTGTCCATAATATTAGAAAATACGGTCTTCAGTTTTTCATCATCACCTATAAAGCTTCTGCGTTGTTCATCACTGCAGTCAAATAGCACTTCCACACCCTTTTCCCTGCCTGATTGTTCATGTTTTACCAAAAGCTCTTCCATAAGGTATTTTAAATTGAATTCAATATTTTCAAGTTTTATCTCTTTCGATTCAATGTTTGCCATTTCGAGAATATTATTCATGGTTGTCTGCAGTTCATTTGTCGCCATGTTTATGTATTTTAGGTATTCCTTCTGTTCTTCATTGAGCTCCGTAGTTCCCAGGAGGCTTAAAAAGCCCGATATACCATGAATTGGAGTTCTTATTTCATGTGATGTATTTGCAAGGAATCTGGTTTTTGCAATATTTGCCTCTTCAGCCATCTTGACAGCTTCTATCAATTCAGTCTTTTTTTCAAGAGCTTCTTCATAGTCCCTGGTAATATTCTTGAGATATATGGTCATGCAATCCTCATCTTGATAGACAAAATGAATTCTAAACCATCTTTTAAGATCTCTACTGTAAAAAACCATATTTACTTTCGTCTTTTTTTCATATATTTTATTTATTATGCCAAAAATACCAAACTTGCTGGTTCTGACCCTTGGCAGAACCTTGTTGAATCTATTAAGCACAACTTTTTCTCTTGTCAATCCAGTTTCTATTTCAAAAGCTTCATTAACTTCAATAATTATGAAATCGGTTATTTTTCCATTTTCCTTGATCAATTCTACAATTGAACAGGCTATAGGCGAATTTTTTATCATATTTTCATATAAGTTGGTATTCATTTATTTCTCCATATCAGCTTATTCTGTTAATATTGTCTATCAGTTTCATCTCTATTCTTCCATCGTATACATATCCGTATATTGTACGAGGTTTTGAACCTCCTGTGTTCCTGTATACATTTTTTATCCCTATTTTTTCAAGAGATCTAAATACTGTTTCCACATTTTTTTCTCCAATATGAAAACAACTGTTTTCCTTGGCATCGAGACCTCCAAAAACAGATACATGAAGCTCTGTCTTGAGCACTCCATATTTGAGATTCAGCTCCCTGTATAGATTTACAACGGCAATATCTGCATATTTGCCGGGATTCCTAACAGAATCCCCCCTGTTGATTTTTGAGTCGGGAAGCAATATATGAACCATTCCCATGACTTTTCTGTCTGGACTGTACATTACAACTCCCACACAAGAAGCTAGAGCGAAGGTGACCAGTACATCATCCAGCCTGCCGCTTATTTTGTATTCTCCTATACCTACCAATATCTGCATTTCAACCTCTTTATAATCATGACACGGGGATAGTCCTCCGGTCTGGGATTGTTTATTATTGCGGTGCTTTTAACCATACTTTATATTTATATATCGGCTAATATAAATATAACTTGAATTTTTTTAAAAAAAACGCACAACCTCTTAATAGAGTCTTGCGCGTTTTTGACATTTATTCGTTCAGATCATGACTAGGAATCTGTCCATATCATGATTTTGTTTTGTCCAACAGAAACTCAATCTTTCCAATAACTGATTCCTTCAGACTCGTCGAGCAATTTCCCAACTTCCAGCTGCAGATAGACATCCATATAGTATCAGAAATTATACAAGCGTATTCATCAGATTCAATGTCTGCAATTATTTCTCCTGTTTCATAACCTTTTCTTACAATGGTCTTAATAAAACTGTCCCTGCTTGATATTATAGAAATCATCCTGTCGTTCAGGTCCTTGTCGTATTTAAATACGTCAAATGAAAATACAGGCGTTACTATTTCAGGATAATTCTCATAGTTTGTTACATAGGTTTTTACGATAAACCTTATTGACTCCCTTGCTCCCATATCACTTTCCCTTATTGTGTTCCTAATCCCTTCGTCAAATGCTGCAAAACTTTCGATTATTACCTTCACAATCTCCTTCTTACTTTTGAAATGCTTGTAGATTGCAGGTTCTGTAATATTCTGCCGTCTTGCTATTTCCTTAGTAGTCAGTCCCTTAATCCCTTTTTCATCAAGAAGCTGAACTGCAGTTATAATGATTCTATCCTTTCTTTTCAAAAAATCGTCAATCACCTAAATCATCTCCCGTTAGTCATTATTTTTGCAGTTTAGTATCAATTTAACACTCTTAAAGGGATAATGCAATATGGTTATTTATCAGTATTTGCCAAACTCCCTGTCTTCAAGTCTTATAACTACGTCATCGCCTTGGTTCCTAACGGTCTCAAGTTTTCTTGAATATTCATTGCCATGGTAATTGTTTCCATTTTTTAACAAATCACCTTTTAATTTCACTTTGCTGACAAGTCCCATTAGGACCTCAGACTGGCTTGAAAGCTCCTCGCTGGCAGCAGCGCTTTC
>JAUVAG010000268.1 GCA_030591825.1 Dethiosulfatibacter sp. | reverse complement strand
TAATGTAATCGGTCTTATATATCCTACTTTATGACCTTCTTCACGAAGCTGTTTTACCGCTCCAATAACAGATCTTCCAGCAAGACCATAGGCCACCAATACATATTCGGCATCTTCCAGATATTCCGAATTCCACATTTGCTCATTTTCTTTTATGATTTCATATCTTTCTTTCATTTCAACAGCTTCTGCCAGTCTATCTCTATACAAAGGAGATATTCTAGGGAAAGAGTAAGTTCCATCTATAGCTCCGTGTCTTCTCTTAACTTCTTTCATTTCAGGAAAAGAACAAGATTCCATCATTTGGCCCAATGATGCTTCTGTATGAAGTATACAACCCATTTTGTATTTGTCACCAAGATCAAATCCATGACCTATAAGTTCAACAGCTTCTTGAAGACTATATGGTGCTAACACAAAGTTTCTATAATCTCCACTTCCACCACCTCTAGTATCTCTAAGATAGTCAGATTGACCTGTATTAAGTGTTCCAAGTCCTGTACCATATCTTACTACATTTATTGCCAAAAATGGCAAATCTGAATCTGCCATATTTGAAATTGCTTCTTGCTTCAGTGTCATTCCAACACTTGAAGATGCTGTAAAACACCTAAGACCAGATGCTGCAGCACCAGTCAATATATTCATCGATGACTGTTCACTCTCTGCTTGAATAAATACACCGCCTACTTCGTCCATTCTAGTTGACAAGTATTCCATTATTTCCGTAGATGGTGTAATTGGATATCCTGCATAAAATCTTGCACCAGCTCTTATTGCGGCTTCCGCAAAGGCGTGATTACCTTTAATCATATCTTCCATTTTATTACCTCCTATTCTCCTGTGATTTCGAATACCCAGTCAGGGCACATAGTGTAACAGATTCCACATCCAATGCATTGATCATCATCAACAACTACTGGTCGGTATCCTGTAATGCTGATTTCATCGCTGAATGAAATAGCTTTTTTAGGACAAGCATCTACGCATATACCGCATTCTTTACATCTTTCTTGTCTAAGTTTAACTTTCATGATTTTTTCCTCCATTCTTAATTAAATAAGTACATCTTATAATAAAGGTTCTTTTTAATAGACGTTGATTTACTTATAATATTGAACCTAATTATTCTACATATAACTAACAATATATATTGCAAGATACATGCCAATAAAAGAAACGGGCTAAAAGCCCGTTTCTCCGTCTATATTTTCTTATCTTCGCGATTACATGTAATGTTTTGTTTACACCATGTTCACAAATGTTAACATCACTTCTTTATTTTCTTCCAAAGGGCCGTTCTACTGATACCCAATTTTTCAGCAATTTCGTTCTTTGAGAGACCGCTCTTCACCAATTGCGCAATAATCCTCTCTTCGATAAGACTATGTATTTCCTTAAGATCAATGGAATCATCATATCCTTCAAAGGATGGAATCTCTTCCAACTGTGAAAGTTCAATCTCATCAAACAGAACATATCTTTCTGCCACATTTCTTAGTTCCCTGATATTTCCCATCCAATCATACTCTGTCAACTTAATAATTTCCTCTTTACCTGGCCATCTGATTTTCTCTTCCATCTGAAATTCCTTTAGAAAATGAATAAACAGAGGCTCAATATCACCACGCCTTTCTCTAAGTGGCGGAATGTTTATTTCAAGACTGTTGAGTCTGTAAAACAAATCACCTCTAAATGACTTTTCCTGTACCATTGTCCTCAAGTCTTCATTGGCAGCACTTATTATACGTACATTTAGGGGAATCAAATAATCCGACCCCAGCCTCATAACTTCTTTCTCTTCAATGACCCTGAGAAGCTTACCCTGCAAGCCAGGAGTTATGGAGTTTATTTCATCCAGAAAAATCGTTCCACCATGTGCCAGTTCAAACATCCCTGGTTTTCCACCCTTTCTAGCCCCTGTGAAAGCTCCTTCCTCGTAGCCAAAAAGTTCACTTTCAAGTAGGGATTCCGACAGAGCTGCACAATTGATTGCAACAAAGGGCGCTTGGCTTCTATCACTGATATTGTGTAGACTCTGCGCCAGGATTTCCTTTCCCGTTCCACTCTCTCCGTAAATAACTACAACAGAATCACTCTTTCCTACTTTCTTTGCCTTTCCAATGAGCTCATCCATAATTTCATCGGTATAGATGATGTCTTTAAAATTATATTTCGCCACCATACCTTTCTTGTTAAGCACACGTCGAATTTTTTGTTCCAGCATTTGAAGTCTGGTTGTATCCTGAAAAGTCAGGAGCATACCTTTTACTTCATGTCCCGCCTTGACTAGAGAAGTACTGTAGGTTATTACAAGTGACCTGATACTGATGAGTTCTTCCTTCTTCTCCTCTTGAGATAATAAACCCTCCATCAGAAATCCAAGGTCCGGCAAAACAGTAGTAAGTTTTTTACCGATAACCCTCCTCGTACCTATCTTTAATATATTTTGGGCACGTTCATTGAACAGCTGCACTTGTCCTTTTTCATCTATGACAATGACCGCATCTCTTACACTATTCAGGGTTTTTGTAAGGATTTCATGTTGAAAATCAATGTTGTCCAGATGACCAAGTACTTCTTTGGCATGGTCCACAATCTCAGTAATTGATTCATCAGAAGCATTTATGAAAACAGATGAAACTCCGTCTTTTCTGGCACAAGAACAGACAACACCACCTCCAATAATGACACATTCTGGATTAGATGCAACAACCTTATTATAAACCATGGCAATATCGTTACCATGGGAAAAAGTATGAATTTCGATATCTCCAGGTATAAATTTCAACCAGGATCTGTCAAAGTTGATTTCATCCCAGATTATTAAAGCCATCTTTTTTTTGAATTCCAACCCCTTGATCAATGCACTGAAAACATCCGAAGTTGTAACCTTCAATCGAAGGAGCGGAACGGACACATTTCCAACACTTCTGTCATAGGTACCACTTCGACCAATAATAACACGGGCGCCTTTGGATTCCAATCGGTACCCTTGTTCATCAACATGTTCTCTATCTAAAGTTTCAATTATTATATTTCCCAACTGGGTCTCTTGGGGATATAATTCTTCAATTGCATTTTTCATCTCAAGGTCATTTACAATGATTCCCAACTTGTTTTTCATATTGGCAACTCCTAAACTGTGTCTTTAATATATATTATACAACAAGAAAGCAGCTTTGCTGCGTTAACCGGGTCACGCTTCATGTGACCATAGCGGTTATTAAGATGCGAAAGAAAGTTCCCTTAACCGCATAACACCAACGC
>JAUVAG010000122.1 GCA_030591825.1 Dethiosulfatibacter sp. | reverse complement strand
TAACCAATCCATCTTCCAACGAAACACTGGGAATCATTTGAGAAATAGTTAGGCGAACCTATTGCATGAATGAATCGTCTAGCCATTTCCTCTTCCTGCATAAATCCAACTGCTTCACCTTTCCAAATACTCATGGCAGCGTCACCATGTTCATCTTGAAGCTTCTTGATTTTTTCTGCTATTTCTTCTAAAGCTTGCTTTAAAGGTATTTCAACAAAACCATTTTCTGTCTTCTTCAATGGTTTTCTAATTCTATCAGGCGCATTAATAAGAGCAACACCTGTAGGTCCTTTAATACAGAGACGTCCTCTATTCCAAGGATGGTCTTTATTACCGTCTATGTCTACAACTTTTCCATCTTCCGTATACACATTAATACCACAGTGGTCATCGCACATACGACAAAGTGTTTGAACTACTTTTTTTTCAGCCATTATTTATCTCCACCTTCTTTTAAAGCACGCATTATAATACCATCACAGTCTTTTCTATTGCCATCATATTCTTCAACTTCTTCAAAATTTAATGCACCAGCTATGCAGTGTTTAACACAATTAGGTTCATCAGTATCGCAAAGATTACATTTTCTGCTCACTTGCTTTGCAGAGTCAAAATGGATATTGCCATAAGGACATGCAAGCATGCACATTTTACAACCTACACATAGGTTTTCATTAATTATAACTGCACCAGTTTCTTCATTTCTTGATATTGCTCCTGCTGGACATACACTTAAACAGTATGCTTCTTCACAATGCATGCAAGTCATTGGGATACAAGCATTTTCATCAGGATAAAAATTCACTTGAATATTTGATTCTTCACTGCTACATGTACCAGCTCTATTATATGAACAAGCATACTCGCAGTTTCTACATCCTACACATTTTGTGGGATCCATTGTTACGATAAACATGTTAAGCCCCCTCTTCTTACGAACTTTTTATTGATTTCATTATATTTCTCGGATTAGATTTTGCTATTTGTAAATGTAGATATGCACCCAGTTTCTCAACAGGTACATCAATTACAGTTTTTTTTCTGATAAGTGGTCTAAGTTTTCCCAACAATGGTACAATGTTGGTACTTCCTACGGCAGTCGCTCCAATGACTTTATCATTTTCAAATACAAGTTTTATGTAACCTTTTCCTCCGAAAACACTTCCGTCCAATACTTCTACACGATCGCCTTCGCCTTCATTAAATCTGCCCATAGAGGATACTGTCAATTCAAACATTTGAGTTGTATTCATATTCAAGCTACCTTCATATGGAAAGTTTTTTCCCGCAAGATTATTTCCTGCTACCTTACCCATTTCTATTGCCGTAGGCCATAGTGCATGAATAATGTGCTTGTCTCCAAAAGTTGTTGGTCCCTGTGCAACATCACCAGCCGAAAATATGTCTTTTACTGATGTTTCCATGAACTCATCTACTAAAATACCTCTATCAGTCTTTATATCAGTACCATCCACCAAAGCAATATTTGCTCTAACTCCTGTACCAACTACTATAAAGTCTACCTCAAAAGGCTCATTATCCTTAGTATACACTCTAAAAGATCCATCTTCCAACTTCTCTATTTTTTCAGTCATTGTATTGACTCTTAAATCTGCACCCAGTTCTCTAATGCTGTCGGATAAAAGTTCTGCACCCTTATCATCCAAAACATTAGGCATAATCCTTGATACGAGTTCCACTATTGTTACTTCAAGACCCTTGAAACGTGCTGCCCAGGCTGCTTGCAAGGAAACAAATCCTGAACCAAGTACCATCACTCTTTTACCTTTTATAAAGTATTTTTCTAAATTTTCTGCATCTTTAAGCGTCCACATATTGTATACACCCTCTGCGTCCAATCCTGGAATTGGCGGGCTAACTGCACGTGAGCCTGTTGCGATAAGCAGTTTATCATAAGAAATCTTATCACCTTTTTCTAAAGATATTACTTTCTTCTTGTCATCCACACATTCAACAGTATCTTCAATATAATCTACATCCATATCTTCATAATACTTTTTATCACGAATAAAGAAATTATCATGATCTGCTTTACCTCTAAGATAGTAAGGTAATAATACCCTGGAATAAGCTATACCGCCTTCTTTTGAAATAAGTGTAACTTTCGCATCTTTATTTTCTTTTCTGAATGATTCCAAAGCACTAAGTCCTGCTGCACTATTTCCAATAATTACCACATGCATGACATCACCTCCTTTAATTAATAACGAAATACTGCTCCAATCCACAACATAAAATAAAAGAATTGTCTAATCTATATACGTTTATGTTCTGTTCTGCAGAACGGTGTTCCGTTTAATTGTTGCTATTATAATACCATTTATACATATAAATGTCAACTAATGGAGAAGGGGAAATCAATCCACTCATCCACTAATATCTACTTACTATATCTGAGTCAAACCAATTTTAAGAGCTTTTGTATTCATTTCCTTGAACTTGCCTTTTCCTTTTTTATCAAACATTGCATTCATTCCATCAATAGCTTGCTGGTCTGTGAATTCTCCTATTGATTTGAGGATTACACCAGTCATTATTATGTTGGCACCTTTTGAATGATTAATCTCTTTTGCCAATGTCTGACATGGTACATCTACATATTTCACATCTTCTCTTACTTTTGGATCATATTCTACCATATCTGAATTGACTATAACTGTTCCATTTGGTGCAACCGTATCTATAAATTTATTGAATGATGGTGTGTTCATCGCCAATAGTACATCTGGTTTTTCCTGGGCTGGATTGAATATTCTTCCATTTCCAAATTTAACTGTACAGTTGGCTGTTCCACCTCTCATTGCTGATCCATATGATGGAATCCATGTTGCGTTCATTCCATTGCTTACTGCAATTTCAGATACTATGAGTCCTGATGTCAGTACTCCTTGTCCTCCAAAGCCTGCAAATACTATCTCTTTCATATTATTTTGCCTCCCTTGTCTTGTATTCACCCAACGGGAAGTGTTCTACAACCTTGGTATGGATATGTTCTACTGACTGCAATGGCGTCATACCCCAGTTAGTTGGACATGCTGACAGTATTTCAACAACTGAATATCCTTCTCCGTTCAATTGGGCTGTCAAAGCTTCCTTGATATATTTTTTTGTCTTGTTTATTTCTGCCGGTGTTGTTACAGCTCCTCTTGCAGCATATGCTACATTGAATTGATCTGACACTAATTCTGGAAACTTGATTGGTGAACCTGTAATTGCACAATCTCTTCCAAGTACTGATGTAGTTGTCTTTTGTCCTGGTAGTGTTGTATTACTCATCTGGCCACCAGTCATTCCGTAGTTTGTATTGTTTACTACAAACACTGATATATTTTCATTTCTATATGCTGCACTAGTTGTCTCACCAATACCTATACTGTAAGCATCACCATCTCCCTGGTATGAAACTACCATCTGATTCGGAGATACTCTTTTCATTCCTGTACATACTGCTCCAGCTCTTCCATGGAGGCAATGAAGACGGTCTGTTTCCAGTACTCCTCCCAAAAGGCTTGAGCACCCAACTCCTATACCGAACATTACATTTGTATCCTGACCCATTTCCTCTAAACATTCTGTTATCAATCTGATTGCTATTCCATGACCACAGCCGGGACAAAATGATGATGGCTTCTTGGCTATTTCTGGAATTTTTCTTGCTTTTGCCATTAGAATACCTCCTTGATCTCGCCGGCAGCGATTTTCTCATAATCTTTTTGAATCTTTTCCATTTCTGGAATACCATATACATAAGCCAGGCTATATACCGGCTTGTTGTCACTAAATTTCTTTTTAACTGTCAATGCAACGTCTTCAACCATTTGTCCTGTTGCATTTGCTTCCACTGATATGAATCCCTTCACATTTGGATTGACTTTTTCGAATGCCTTTTCAGGGAATGGCCATGCTGTTATGGGTCTTATTATACCAACTTTATGTCCAGCTTTTCTAAGTTCTTCTACTGCACCTTCTGTAGATCTTCCTGGAAGTCCGAATGATACAAATACATAGTCGGCATCTTCTACATCTACATCTGCCCAGCGCTGTTCATTTTCCTTGATGACTGCATTTTTCTCATTCATCGCCACAGCTTCCTTCATTGAATCCCTCTCGAATATACCTACCTTCTTGTATGAATACTTTCCATCAAATCCCCATGGATATCTTTTCGGTTCTATGAATTCAGGCAAATCACATGGTTCCATCATTTGTCCAAGAGCACCTTCTGTCATCAGTACTGCTACTGTTCTGTATTTTTCGGAAAGATCAAATGCCACTCCTAAAAGGTCAACTGCTTCCTGTATGCTTGAGGGACAAAGCACTATTGGTCTGTAATCTCCATTTCCTCCACCTCTTGTTTCTCTAAGGTAGTCACACTGTGCTGAATAAAGTGTTCCTATACCGTTTCCATATCTTACAACATTGATTATTACTGCAGCCAGTTCTTCATCATATAGCTGTGTAATTCCTTCCTGCTTCAAACTAATTCCTGGTCCTGACGATGCTGTAAAGCTTCTAACTCCACATGCAGCTCCACCTATTACCATGTTGATTCCTGCTATTTCACTTTCCGCCTGTACAAAGGCTCCGCCTACCTCAGGCATTCTCCATGAGATATATTCCATTATTTCCGTTGACGGGGTAATAGGATATCCCGCATATAGTCTAGCTCCAAAACGCACTGCCGCTTCTGCTATGGCATGGTTTCCTTTTATCATTTCTCCCATAATCTTTTCTCCTTATTCTCCAATTATTTCATATACGCCATCTGGACACATTGTGTAACAAATTCCGCATCCAATACATTTATCATCGTCTATTACCGTTGTTCTATATCCAAACTCATTGAATTCTTCTGTAAATGTAATTGCATCTTTTGGACAATTTACTACACACAGTTCACATTGTTTGCATCTTAATGATTCTACTTTTACTTTCACTTTATACAACCTCCTTGGTATTATATATATTTTCACATCTTGTTTCTTTGGTAAACATAGATGCCACAAATCCTATACATATTGCTATGAACACCCAAAAGAATGCCTTCTGGTATAATTCTACCCTTGATAAAGTCCCTTGATTACCTGCGATTACATTTGCTGTAACCTGTGGAATTACTATGGAGCCGAAGAATCCACCAATATTGGCAACCGCAACAGAAACCCCCACATATTGTGGATCATTTACTTCCTTGACACCCGGCCAGCTAATTACATATGCACAACTACCGAATCCAATCATAAACATGATAATCGAC
>JAUVAG010000018.1 GCA_030591825.1 Dethiosulfatibacter sp. | reverse complement strand
ACTACAAATTCAATATTCAAATCCATTAAAACATCTTCCAGGTCAGTTTTCCAGAAACCATTTGAATACAGTTTTGAGATTCTAATATCAGTATCTACCATATTAAGTTCTTCAATCAGGTCATAACCTTCCGAACCTATTCCATTTCCTGATTCTTCATCCTGTATGACAATAACCGGCTTGCCGGCTTGCCTGAAAATATCACTTGTTTCATTGATATATTCCAGAGCATTCTGTAGTGATTTTTTCGAATCATCACATTCAATAAATTCCTTTTGCATGTCTATAATCAAAAGAGCAATATTCATGAACTCATCTCCAATTCTTTAGTATAGTGAAATGCTATTTATATAATTATATCATATAATAATACCAGTTTAACCACTATCAAAAATAAAAAAGCCGGGAATCATCCCAGCTTCATACTTTATATTAAGTTTTATTATTGGATTGCTTTAAATGACTAATTTCATATGATACTTTTTATTTGATTAATATTTTCTTCTCATGCATTCAATATTTTATTGATCAATGCAGAAAGTCACTCTCTTTAATCCGCTTTATGGTTTCTTCAGCTTCTTTTGATGCGAGATAGATGTACACTTCATTGCATACAAGGTCTTTGATGTCTTCAGTTCGGTCTTCTCTTATTTTTTTCCTTACCATCGAGGCGCTAATTGCTATACCATTTATTGCATGTCTTTCAACCACTATAATTTCCATACCCTGTTCAGGAAGAATTTTCTTCATTCCCTCATTGTAGCTTTGGGTCATATTACAGTATGGCTCTGAGCCTACATATCTTTTATCAATATTGAATACAGGTCCTATGTATTTTCCAAATACCTGAAGGTCTATCTCCATGTACTGTGATGATTTCTCTTCTTCCCTTAAAAAATATGCAGGAAAAGTATTTGAAGATATAATATATCTTCCTCCAGATATTACATGAACATTTTTCAATTCTTTTGTACATTTTCTCACAAGATCTATCCTTGTTTCAAACGAAAAGATGGACTTGTCCTCTTCAACTATAAAAACTACAACTTCATTATTTTCTTCCGAAGCCTTTCTTATAAGGTTTAAATGTCCCCTGGTGACGGGATTACAATTCATGACAATCGAAGCCTTCCTGCCATTTCCAAGTCCACTTTTTACAAACATCTTCTTTACATATTCATCTATTCCAATTCTGCCGTTTTCCATAAGGACAACCTTGTCAGATGACACAATTTCCCTGAAGCCAAGTTCCTTGAAAATTTCAGTATTGGTCTTTTTTGTAAATACAAAAACGTCATATATTCCCCTGTCAAAGAGGTGATTCATCATTTGGGTCACGAGTTTTGACCCTATTCCCGTATTACCACAAGTACATCTCACCGCTATGCTTTTTATTATATTACCCGATGACGAACAGGTCCCTACAATCTTGCCTTCAATCCTTGCCACAAGGGTGTGTTCTACATCATCTTCAAGTTCAATCTCAAATGGAGATAGAAAATGTTCTATCTCCAAGCTGTTACTTAAATTGAATTCTTCAATGTAAATATCATACATAATATCACTTCCGTTTAGTTTATAACCTTTCTTATTACATCTATTACTGTGCCATCTCTGTATTCGACCACACCAACTATTTCATCCTCAAATTCGAGGCTTTCAGGAATTCCTGAAAAACTTTCAGCCATTTCCTTTAGTTCTTCTATAGTATATATGGGAAGTTTTGTATCACCCAATTTTTCTATGAGGTCTTTTCTTCTTGGGTTTATCGCTATTCCTCTTTCCGTAACTATTATGTCGACTGTTTCTCCAGGAGTTGTAACGGTAGTCACATCATCTACGATTATAGGCAGTCTTCCCTTAATAAGTTTTGTAACAACTATTGCAAGTTTTGATCCTGCAGCTGTATCGCTATGACCTCCGGAGCCTCCCATTATGTTTCCATTTGAGCTTGTAGTTACATTTACATTGAAGTCCATATCGACCTCGGTTGCTCCAAGAATCATAACGTCAAGGTTGTTTACCACAGCACCCTTGTTGTGGGGATTACCGTACATTGATGCCGACATTGCCTGGTGTCTCATGTTTTTACCATAGGATTCTATGGAATACATGTCAAAACACTGAACATCAAAGAGTGACTTGAATAGTCCTTCCTCGAGCATTTCCACTAAAAACCTAGTTATTCCTCCAGCTGCAAAGCTTCCCTTTATGTTTTGTTCCTTCATTTTTTCCTTTACAAAGGCTGCCACAGCAAGGGATGTTCCTCCTGCCCCTGTCTGGAAAGAAAATCCATCCTTCAAAAGTCCTGAATTTTCTATTATCTCCGCTGTCATTTTTGCTATTTTAAGATCAATAGGGTTTTTCGTAACCTGAGTTGTGCCAGATACTATCCCCTTTGGGTCACCTATAGAATCTATCTTAACTATATAGTCTATATATTCCTGACTGATGTCTATAGGACATGCAGGATATTCAACAATATTATCAGTAACTGCAACTGTCTTATCTGCATACATTGCATCAGGCACTGCATATCCCAGTGTACCGCAAGCTGATGGACCTTCAACTCCGTTAATATTGCCATAACTGTCAGCCGCCGGAGATGCTATGAATGCCACATCTATATGAAGATCTCCAGATTCTATGGCTCTTGCTCTTCCGCCATGGGTATGCATAATTGCAGGGTATTTAAGCTTTCCTTCAGATACTGCATCAGCAACAGGTCCGGACATGTAGTTTGCACATATTCCCGTAACAATACCTTCTCCCATATACTTTACTAGAGGCTGGTTCACAGGGAATATGGAGCTTGCTGCAACTGTCAAGTTTCTAATGCCAAGTTTTACAATCTCTTCCATGACAAGATTCATAACCTTGTCACCGTTTCTCAAATGGTGGTGAAATGATATTGTCATTCCATCCTTTAGTCCGCTTTTTTCAATAGCTTCTCTGATGGATTCAAGTACCTTTTCCTCACCTGGTTTTACACAATTAAATACAGGCTGCTTTCTAGTAGCTTCTATAATATTCTCAAAGGGACCCTCATAAAGTTTCGGTGTCCCGTAGTTTTCTATATGTTCAGGAATTTCTCTTCCTATACTGTTTTTCAAATTATCACCTCTAAATAAGATCTGCCTGTTTAGCTATCTCTACAACTTTTTCAGCTCTTGATATGATAGGTGCATCAATCATTTTACCATCCAGGGATATTACTCCCTTTCCTTCCTCTGCAGCCTTTTCAGCAGCATTGATTATTTTCATTGCTTCATCTATTTCTTCTTTGGTAGGAGAATATACTCCGTTGATTATTTCAATCTGTCTGGGGTTTATTGCTGCCTTTCCAGTCATTCCAAGGGATTTTCCAACAAGAGTGTCTTTTTCAAGTCCTTTTTCATCATTGGTATCTGTAAATGGAGTATCTATTGCATCCACTCCAAAGGCCTTGCATACTGTTGCAATCCTGTTTCTTGCATAGAATATCTCACTGCCTTCCTTTGTTCTTTTGATTCCCATGTCTGCAGTGAAATCCTCAGCACCAAAAAGTACTCCCTTTATTCTATCAGATGCTCTAATAATATCAGTAACTGTTTCAAGACTGTAGGCACCTTCAATTATTGGAAAAAGGATTATATCAGTCTCTTTTATGATTTCGTGGACAATTTTTATATATTCCTCAGTAGCCTTAGGCACCATTATGCCATCAGGCTTTGCTAGAAGAAGAGCATTAATATCTTCAACACCCTCTTCAGTGTCCATTCCATTTATCCTTACTACTGTTTCCACAATGCCAAGATCCAGATTCATAAGTGCATTCCTGACTAACAGTCTTGACGAATCCTTTTCTGTAGCTCCCACCGCATCCTCTAGGTCTATAATTACACTGTCTGCGCCGAAAACATCAGCATTTTGAATCATTCCTGGATTGTCTCCAGGAATGAACAGCATTGTTCTTCTTAATTTATTCATTAGATTACGCCTCCTTAAGAAAGCATCTTTGATGTGTTATCGACAAAGTCGATATTAAAACCGCGAAGAAAAGTTTCCTTTAACCCATAACACCAACGCTTCAAGGGGTTATGCAAATTTAACTTTCCTAAGCTTGCTTAAAAACAGTCTACAACGATGAACGTCTAACTGCAGCTTCAACTCTTGCTTTTATTGTACAATCAAGAGCTCCTTTGTCCACAGCAACAACGTCAACATTTTCAACATCCAATTCGCCAAGTGTCTCAGTTATTACCTTTTTAATCTGACTTCCGAACTGCTTCATTACTATGCTTTCAAGTTTTATATTTATTCCTTCACCGTCATTTGGATATACGGTTATGTATATGTCGCTTGATTCAAGAGTTCCGGCCTTTGCCGGCTTCAATATTTTCATATTATCACCTGTGTAAGTTTGATAAGGCAAGTATTCTGGTCATCTCGTTGTTTACTATCATAAATCCTTCATCAACACCCATACCCGGTTTTGCAAGACACTGGTCTGCACCGCAGGCTACTGCAATATTTGTACAAATCTGTGCAGATCTGTCAGTCTCGTTGCAAGTTCCTCCACAGTATGCTCCAACATCGTTTCTCTTACAGTAAAGTATGGCTTCAATAATATTGTTTATCCCTCCAAGATCAGGAGTCTTTATTTGAACCATGTCAGCTGCATCTTCATCAACAAAGAGCTTGATGTCTTCAAAAGTATTGCACCATTCATCTGCTACTATTTCAACATTGATGTTTTTCTCTGTAAGTATAACTTTAAGGTTTTTAAGTATCTCAACCTGCTTTTCCCTGTTTTCAATATCTATTGGTCCTTCTATTCTCAACTTGTGAGGCTTGGCTTCTACTTCAAGTTTTCCGAAATATTCTGCAATCTTTTCAAGATCATTATCGAAAGCAATTCCTATGGTTCCATAAACATCTATATGGAAAACTATGTCCTTTGATTTCTCGGTTTTGTACTTTGCGATTCTGTCCTTTAACCAGCCAACATATTCAACAAGCTTTTCTCCGTCGTTTCCAAGCTTTTGTTCAACATTATTTATGAGTCCATGAGGGATTACATCTGATCCCTTGATTATCATCTTGTCAACATTATCATACCTGTCATCGCCGCATTGCGTAAATATTGGTATTCTTTTGAATTCAACATTTGTATTATATTCTTCCTTGATTACCTGAGCCATTGTCTTTCTCTTTGCCTTTGAAACTCCATCAAGGATAGCCTGTGTTACTCCGTATCTCAAAGCAGTATGCATGTTTTTGCCGTCAATCTGCATAGTGTCAAATTCCTCTGCAAGTTCCTTGAAATTGTTAAGTTCTCTTCCAACAAGCTTTGGAGTAACATTCTTCTCAAGTACTGGTATGAATTCATCTGCAAGAAATAGATTGTCCCTTCCGCCTGCTCCAGAGTATTGAACCGCTGCACAGTCACCATGGGCAACCTGACCGTCTTCAAGTACAATCATAACCGAGATACACTCTCCAGCCTGTCTTACACTTGTGAATCCATCAGTTACAGCCTCTCCCTCATACATGAAGCCGTCCTTTCCAGCGCCCTTCTTTATTGCTCTCTGATCGTCAAAATAAAAACCTGTTCTTCCCTTAGTATAAACTACGTCTATAATCTTCATCATCTAATCTCCCGTTAATACCGACTATTCCGGTCTTCCTATTAGTATTCCCTTGCTTACTGCAAATATATCATCTATTACCATGTCAAAACTTACATCTCTTTTTTCGAAAACACCTCTTTCTTCAAGAAGTTTTTTGTGGTAATCCTTAACTTCCTTATCTGCAGGTATATTTCCAAAATCAAGGTATCTAACTGCTCCATAATTGTCTCTTGCTGGAAGTATCTTTCCATGGTTAAACTTACTTGGTGCAAAAGGTATATCAAGTATTCCCATTTCAAATGCTTTTACAACACCCTGTGCAAGATCGCCCATTCCAACTTCAAAGACCTTGTCAATTATGCATTTTGTTTCTCTTTTTATCATTTCTATTTCCTGGTCCAGTTCACTGAATAGAGGAATACTCTGATATTTCGTAAGATTGATTATCTGCTTTGTTGCCTTGATTCCCTGGACATTTGCTTCCTTTGTTGGAATTCCAAGTGCCTCGTGAGGAGTCTTAACTATAACCTTTGTTGCACCTGCAAATGATGCTGCAACAGATCCCCAGCTAATTACCGAAAATGCCTTTGATTCATCTTCTGGGAATCCACCCATCCACTGATGGAAAACAGTAGTAAGTTCAACATCATAATCGTATTTCTCAAAATATTCTTCAGCCTGGTTGGTTAAGGCTTTAATTGCTGCTATATCCTGTAAAAGACTTCCGCACTGTCCATAGCCAAGAGTAAGATTCTTTACTCCCTGTTCAGCCGCTAAAAGACCTTCAATTATTGCAACTGCATTTGATATACTCGGAGGAACTAGAGTACCTGTAAGAGGTCCGAATGGCTCCCTGTTTATCTTTATTCCATTTTCTTCATATATTCCTGCCAACCTGTCACAGTACTGCCAATCGTAAAGAGTTTTTTCCAATGAAACACTCTTAGCATAAGGAATATTGTATGAAATTCCTCCACCTTCATTTGATGTCCATCCTCCAGCATGAATAATTTCAGTCAAGAGTCTTGCATCAGGTGTACCATGTCTAGCCTGAACAGGTCTTTTTACATTTTCAAGAACCTTTCTACAGTTGTACACACCATGATTTACAACTGGAAATCCATTAAGAAGGGATCGGTTTTCCTTAATGCTTTCATCTATACCTGTCTGACATTCGTTGTATCTGTTCTGTCTTGTATAACTGTCTATAGTAGATGGAAGAAGATCAGCCCCACCTTCATCCTGCAAATAATTTAATAATTCTATATGCTCGTCTACAAGTGCAACACCAGCTCTAGGCTGAACCAATGTGATTCCGCTATCTTTTGCCTTCTTAAGTTGCACTGAAAAGTTCTTTTCATCAGGAACCTTGCTCATATAATCCATAGCTTCCTTTAAGTCAACATCCTTTCCTGTGCTCCAGTGAGTTAAAACATCTTCCCTAATTTTATAAAATAAATCATCGTTTAATCGCTTATTCCTTAAATTCATACCAATAACCTCCTCATATATTCAAATCTTAATTTAAATGCGAACTATTCTCTCTATTGAAAACAATACCCTAACAGCAATTCATTATCTTAATATAATTTCATATTTTTATTGATTTCATTATCCAATATTAACAACATGTTTCTTTAGAATCTTTAAAGCCTTGTTAGGATAACTTTCCGACAAGAGACCCATAGCAGACAGTATATAATCCTTATCAAGAAGATATTCAGGTTTACTTGGTTTAAGATACTTAGGATCTTTTATACTTTCCATTCCTGACTTTAAAATCTTTACTGGATTTCTACTTTTCACTATAGCTCCCCCAGTGCCCAATACATATCCCGTTTCACTAAGGTCCTTCCCTTCCTGAGAATATATGACACCCATAGGTGAATACTCTGTAGCAACCCTTCCTATATGTCTTTCAATTGCCAGGCCCACAGCAGTTGTGCAAATGGTTTCATCCACTTCCTTTTCTTCTTCAGTTTTTGGAATCTTTCCTATATTCCTTGACAGATATTCACATTTTTCCTTTATGTCTATTGATTCATTAGCCATAAATTTTTTCATTTTTACAAATCCTGCCGACTCATAAAGTGAACTGGCGCTTTCTCTCATTCCCAGGTCACCTTCTACAGTTCTCTTTGCATATGGTTCCTGAAGCCCTTTGAAAACCACACCCGATTTGGTTGGCTCACCTTTCGATATGGAATGGACATCGGTGGTGGCCCCACCTATATCTACTACAAGAATTTCTCCTATGCCTTCCTCTTCATTTGTACCATCAGCTAATAAATTGACTGCCTTTAATACAGCAGTCGGTGTAGTCATCATTATATTATCTATCTCTTTCTCTGCTTCTCCAAGACCCTTTGCTTCAATGATTTTCTCCATAAAAACAGTTCTTATGGCTTCCCTTGCAGGCTCAACATTGAGTATATTGAGTCTTGGCATTACATTATCTGTAATTTTAAAGTATATTCCATTTTCTTCAAATATATTTTCAATATCATCTACTGCATTTTTGTTTCCTGATACAACAACTGGAATATCTCCAATTTTACCAGATAGGGCTTCTGCATTTTTAATAATACAGTCTTTGTTTCCACCATCCGTTCCTCCAGCAAGAAGGATAATATCAGGCTTTTCTTCAATGATTTTACTTATTTCCCTAGCGCTTAGTTCATGACTGTATGTCCTATATACCTTCGATCCAGCTCCAAGGGCTGCTCTTTTAGCAGCTTCTGAAGTGAGGCTTTGGACAAGGCCTATTGATATCATCTTAAGTCCGCCTGCCGCACTGCTGCATGCAAGTTTTTCGACATATTCAATGTCCAAGTCGCATGTCTTAGCCTTGATTACTTCAAAAGCCTTGTAAAAACCATCCATTATATTTGTTTTGACTGTTGTTTCACTTGAAGCCACTGCAAGTATTTCATCATTATCTATGTCTACTGCTGTAAGCTTTGTATAAGTGCTACCAAAATCAATCAATAATACCGCATTCATATAATTCAATCCTTTTATACCGCCATAGTTCCAATATTGAAATTCAAGTCATCCTTAAGATCAGAAATGGACTCTGCTGGTGAAGTTCCCGGTGCATAAACCCTGTCAAATCCCATATCCTTGAATCTTTTCTCAACTTTCTCAAAATCCTGCTTTCCAACAACAAGGTTTCCACCTGCATAAAGTATTACATTCTCAAGTCCTGCTTCAATACATTTATCCTTAAGACCCTTGCAGTCTATTTCTCCATGTCCATAAAGAGATGAAACAAGAATAGCTTTTGCATCAGTCTCTACAGCAGCATCAATGAATTCCTCCTGAGAACTGAGTACTCCTATGTTTACAACATTAAATCCAGCCTTTGAAAATGCGTGGTCCAATATTTTATTTCCTACTGCATGACAATCTGCTCCTATTACTCCCAAGACTATTGTATTGTTCATATCTTTCCCTCCAGGTCCAATTGGCACCATCCAATGTCAATTGGTATTATGGACTAGTCCATTGTAGTTAATATAGCATACCTTTTTTTAAAGGTCAACAGCATTTCATAAATTGACTTATTAACATATATTCCTGCATTTTCAAGCCTTAGATACAATATTGCATAGTAATGCCATGACCATACTTCCTTAACCTTTCAAGGGTTCCAATAATCCAATAGATCTAAAATTGGCACTAAAAAAAGTTGCAATAATGATTGCAACTTTCTAAAACTTTCATGTATTTTTTACTATTTAAGGTCCATTAACCTGGATTTTATGATTTTTATCGATTCTCCATCAAGGAAATAAAGAAAATTTATCATCTCTTTCCTGTCCCCAACTATTTCAGCGACCTTCTTTCCTCTTCCAGGTGAGATTATGACAACATCAACCTTTTCTACAACTTCCCTTATTTCCATTTCTTCTCTGCTTATTGTCTGAATTATTTCAACATTCTCAATACCCGACAGTTCCAGTGCATCCTCCACCTTCTTCAGGAATTCGTATGACTGGCTTACCAGACCATATTTCGTACCCGGAGGATATTTGGCCATCTTTACTATTGACTCTATGCTTGGGTTGATAGCCGCTCCCATTACTTCCATATTATATTTCTCAAGTAACTCCTTCGTCTCCTTAAGATGCTTATATGTCACTATTGCAACCTGTGT
>JAUVAG010000156.1 GCA_030591825.1 Dethiosulfatibacter sp. | reverse complement strand
GGCAGTCATAGGGCTCTAGTTCAACTTGCTTTTCATAGAGCCATGTTGCATCTGCACAACCCATCTTTTCATAGAATCCCACCGTTTCAATAGAAGAATTTGACGATATATACAGTTTCCTTGCTCCAGCTTTTCTAGCACTTTCAGCACATTTATCAAACAATTCTACACCTATTCCTCTGCCTCTGTACTCTTGACTGACAAATAACTTAAGCATCTGGATGTACTCATTTTCTTTTCCGATAAGCCTACCATCAACTGAAGCAAATCCTATAAGATTCTTATCATCAAATGCTCCAAAAACAGTTCCACACCTGTCAATAACTTCTATCAGTTCTTTGATTACTCCCTGTTTTTCTGTATCATCCCAGTCTTCGATAAAGTCGACATCCTTGACTGTCTTTTTATTATTCTCCATTCTCCAAACATGGCTCACTTCCTGATATCTGTTGAAGTGGTGAAGAAATGATTCATTCATATCCTCTTCACTGATTTCCTTAAAGGATATATTTGACATGGATATTTTTGATATCAATGCTTTTCCTCTACGATGATATCCATCCATTACACTGTCTGGAACCATGCTTCCACCTGTGGCCCATATAATATGGACTGCATTTTCCATCTTTCCTTCAAGATTATGTTTCCTTAAATAACCTAAAGTCTCTTCATTTCCAATAAGCTCAAGAGGTCCTGGTATACATGCACAAGCTGACGGTTCCAGTCTAATATTCTCCCTCTGGATCATAGTGCTGAGAAGTACATATAGTATTTCATCATCCACTGTGTAAATACCACTCAAAAGCTCATCCATGGTTTTGCCGACAAACCCAGAAGGTCTTCCTACAGCCAGACCGTCTGCTTCGGTTATATTGTCTATACCGTAATCAAATACAGATACCTCATTATGCTTTCCAGTCATCATTCCCAGAAGCATACATGGAGAATGGGTAGGTTCAGCAAAAAAACAATGTACATTATCCTTAAATAACAGCTTGAGTCCAAATGCTACTCCTCCCGGTCCTCCTCCTACACCGCATGGAAGGTATACAAACAGAGGATGATCATCATCAACTATTATATCCAATTCATCCAGTTGTTTTTTTAGCCTTCCCGCAGCAACACTGTATCCCAAAAACAAAACCTTTGAATTCTCATCATCCACAAAATAACTCATGGAATCTGCATCAGAAAGCTTTCGTCCTTCTTCAACAGCCCTGCTGTAATCAGATTCATATTCCCTGACCTCAACACCCTCGCTTCTCAACATATCCTTTTTCCATTTCTTGGCATCAGACGACATGTGCACTACTACCTTGTAGCCAATTTTTACACTCATTATACCTATTCTCATACCCAGATTTCCAGTTGATCCAACCTGAATTGTATATTTGCTAAAATAATCCCTATGTTTATCATCGGCCATAATCGAATAATCGTCGTCCATCGTTATCATTCCATGCTCAAGTGCTATGTCTTCGGTATGCTTGAGAACCTCATAAATACCACCTCTAGCTTTTATTGATCCCGAAATCGGAAGATGACTATCCAGCTTCAACAACATATTTCCTGGTATCTTAAGACCAGACATTTCCTCCAAAGCCTTCTGCATATCAGAAACTTCAAACAGTGACGATTCAATTATTCCATTTGTCCTTTCTGTTTCTGGAAAATGTTTTGCAATGAATGGGGCAAAGCGTAAAAGTCTCGCTTCAGCATCTTCAACATCTTCTTCCTTCAAGGAAATTTTCTCAATCGCTTCATCAAATTCCTTAAGTTTCGGATTTATCCAAAACACTTCAATTGCTTCCATAATATCCTTCATAAGAGGATATTCTTTCTTCCATTCTACTATCGTTTTACCCGCTATTATTTTATCTTTCAAATCATACCTCTCTCAAGTCCTTAAAGTTTTTTCTTCAAATTCAATACTACGTGCAAATCCTACTAACGCCTGTTAGTTCCTATTATAATACATCAGTAACCCTGCTCATGTACATAAACAAATGCCTGCATTCCCAGTTCATCTTCAAATATAATCTGTCATGTCTTTACTTTATAATTTCTCCATAATCTTTTCTATCCATTTTGAAAACACTATGGAAGCAGCTTCTGCAGTTTTCACAACATTTGCGTGAGAATGTTTCTTTTTCTGTATCCCTGTAGCCATGTTCGTTATACATGAAATCCCCAGTACATTGAGTCCTAGATAATTAGCAGCTATTGTCTCTGGAACTGTAGACATTCCTATTGCATCCGCACCCATACCGCCATAGGCTCTAATCTCAGCTGCCGTCTCATAATATGGACCCATAAACCCTGCATAGACACCTTCCTTGTATTCGATATTGTTTTCATGGGCTATCACTTTAGCTTTTTCTATGAAGGACAGCTTGAATGGTTCAGTCATATCTGGGAATCTTGGTCCCAATCTTTCATCATTTACTCCCATTAAAGGATTATCTCCCATAAGATTGATAAAGTCTGTTATTATCATGAGATCTCCAGGTTTTAAATTCCGGTTGATTCCACCGCATGAATTTGTTACGACAATATTTTCAATGCCTAAAAACTTCATTACAAAAACAGGATATGTAACCTCTTTCATGGTATACCCTTCATAGTAATGGAATCTTCCCTGCATTGCTAAAATTTCAGTTCCATTTATTTTTCCAAATACTAGTCTTCCTTCATGCCCTTTTACCGTTGATTGTGGAAAATATGGAATATCCTTATAATCAACGGTTACCACATCATCCATATTGTCCACTAGAGAACCAAGTCCAGAACCTAGAATTATTGCTGATTTTGGAGTACTGTTTACTTTATCTTTGATATAATCAACAGTTCTTATTATTTTGTCATAGTACGATACATTCATTTCCATATTATTTTCCTCCAATAGAATAATATTCATTCATTTCGAACTTTTGCCCAGTCACTCTTGAAAGCTGATAATATCTTTCCAGCAAATATGTCTTTTCCATATCTGCTACATCATCAAGATTGATATCATTCAAAAGATACATTCCAAAAGCCCAAATCTGTTTTCTAAGCTGCAAGTTCATCACTGCTTAAGCTACCACTATAGTTGAATACCTTTATTACTGGCACATCTTCCATTATATGCTCTCCAACCTTTCTTTCAAAATACAGTGTCAAACCTTGCCTGCATGCAAAGGAAAAGAGACCTTCCTCGTTGTAAAGTTTTATGAACCCAGATTTTTCCATGGATATATCAATTGAATTCCCATCAATGAGTTCAGGAAAATTTTCTATACTTTCAGATGAAATATTTGGGTCGTCTTTAATCATTTTCTGTTTTTTTGATAAAAGCCTGTCTGCTTCCTCAACTATATTCAGAATAAAAACAGTGCTTTGTATTGATTTTGAAATATGGTGCATGAAAAAAATAAATACTAGAATCCCTATAACAAGAAAAAATATACTCACTGTCGGGGTTACTACAAGTGCGGATTCCGTTCCCATCTTAATTTCAAACAAGGATATTATTGAAAAAACAAGTGCCCCTACATAATATCCTATTATCCTCTGTGTTATTCTCTTCTCAAGAAAGTCCTGAAGAGTCCTGGGAGACAATTGGTTTTCATACAGGGTCAACACAATCATAATAATTGAAAAAGAGGCCGTACGTAGAGTAGCCATAGTTCCAATTACCATGACCAGTATGGTAGTTCCAAGTTCTATCCCTGTCAAAAATCCACCTGGAATATATTCACCTTGATAATCCAATGCTATGAACATCATGGCTATTAAAACAAATATCCCCACATATAAAATTGGAATAAAATAAATTTTTTTACTGAATTTCTTAAAAATTCCTTTTTTCAAAAAATCACCCTCTAGATAATAATTTAAGTATACTAATTATACCATAAAACAAGGATATCAAGAATTCGTCTTGATATCCTTACATCCGATTCATAAATATATTTTTATCAATTATAGATCCAAACAGCACACCCAGAGTATATGCCACTATATCCTTCCACAGGAACCCATAACCCAATACAAGTCCTCCAAGGGTTGTGTTGCGAATACTATCAATCCAAGGTTCATGATAGAGCTGACTTAATTCTATTCCATAACAAAACACCAGACTTATTATAATGATTCTCTTTACTGAACTTTTGTTGAAAACCACGGCAGCTGCAAAATATATCATCATGGCCCACAACCCATCACCCAGGTATGAGTTTATCAAATCCAGCAAATAATGATACATCTTCCTTGAAAACAATCCCAAGCACATCACTAAAATCATCATCAATGCATATATCTTTCAATTTCTGCTTTTCGTAGACTTCATATTCTTAAGTTCTTCCACTATCGGTTTATCTGCTTCAGACCAGTCCAGCTTATCCAATTCATCTACATCAAGCCAACAATAATCAACGTGCTCATTTAACGTGATATCCTTGTCTTTTATATTACAGATATAGCCATGCATTGTTATCCCAAAAGACTTGTATTCATGTTCTACAGACATAAAATAATCACATACATCAACATCTATACTGAGTTCTTCACGGATTTCTCTAGCAAGAGCTTTCTTGT
>JAUVAG010000283.1 GCA_030591825.1 Dethiosulfatibacter sp. | reverse complement strand
TGTACTTGTCAACCGGTATGTACTGACCCCATCCTGTTTCAAGGATTGCCTGGGCTGTTTGAAGTGCGGCGGACATTCCTGTTTTCTTATAGGATTCTACAGCCATTTCAGAGGCGAATTCCTTAAACTCGGATTTTTCCGTTATAGGTTCTGAACTGTAGGTTTCTCCAAGAAATACCTCGAGGTTGACGGCCTCACTTTGAATACTTCTGCCGTCATAGTAGCCTTTGGCGAAGATGCTGATGTCGCCGTCATCATATTCCGTCGGTGAATAGGTCAATTTGGAACCTGTATTGGTTTCTCCCAGGAGTTTTGTCGATCCTGTACTCAGATTTTTCAAATAGTATTCCACCCTGTCCAGGTCCACATTGCTGGCAATGGAAAGACTTGCATTTTTAGTCAATACCTGTCCTGGGCCAACTCCCTTGAGAAGCAGGTTGGGGCTTCCGTCCACAATCACTCTAACTGGAGCACTGTCGTGAAAATTTGAGGGAGATTCTTCTGCGTAGTTTGCAGTCAAATGGTCAAGGTATATTGCGCCGTCGTCCCTTTCATCATATTCGATTTCAGCGATATATATATTCTTCATTGATATTGGATAGCTAACTCCGTAGGGGATTTCAGCAGTGACTTTCTTCCATCCCTGCCAGTCCACTTCCTCTGCAAAGTCTATCTTGTATATTTCTCCATTGGAATCAACTATCCTGCATCTCAGCCAATGATCGCTTTCATCTCCGTAAACCCACATGGAGAAGCTTGCAGGCTTGCCTTCTATTTTTCTTCCAGAGTCGCCGAACTCCATGAAGGTTATGGATTGGTCGTCGGGAATCATGGTGGTGAAATCGTAGGAGAGCTTTATTGATTGGCCCTCCTTGCTTCTGGAAGAGGTCGTCATTTCTCCCTGGGAATCATCGGGATACTGGGACAGTACCAGGCCGCCCAGATTGTCAAAATCATGGATGAGTTCTTCTTCTGTTATTGTCAGATCTTCATAAGCGATTGCACCAGTGTCTTTTACGCGAACTATGAGATCCATTTCTCCATCGAAACCGTCTTCCGTAGAAGGGAACCATTCATACCCTCCGTAAGGTTTTGATTTCAATAGTGTTTCCTTCCCGGTATCAGGATCTTTTATTATATATTGTGTTTCCGTAACATCGTAGTTTCTCTTTGCCATCAACGTAACAGGCTTGTTGATGGTTTTGCCGTCGTATACTCCTGAAAGGCTTAATTCTCTATCCACTTCCAGTGCTACAGAGAGGTCTTCCCCTGAGTAGCTGTTTCCATCGGTGTCATAGGCAGTAGTTTTAATGATGTAGTCTCCAGCTTCTTCGAATGATGGTGTAAAGGTATAGCTGCCGTAAGGATCCCTTTCGCTGGTCTTTGTTATTTTTCCTGTTTTTACATGTTTGAATTCGTATATGACATATTCTGACAAAATGTTGATATCAGGATTAAGGGTAATCTCGTCCTGGTGCTTGCTGTAATCCTTAATTTCAGGTAAATCAACTTTTGGGTCAACGTCAATGCCTATGGATAAGGCATCTCCTGCAAGGAATTCACCTTCTGCATCATAAAGAACAACAGCAAGGACCTTGTCTTCCTGAGTACCTGTACTTGGTATAAAGGTGAAGGATGTATCTGAAACTTCTCCTCTGTCCTTCATAAATCCCGTGCCCGTTTCTCCGTCAATGAGAAGCAGGCGAATCTCACCATCAATATCCTTGTACTTGTCAGGAACATCAACATATATATCTGTCTTTCCAGTAATTATTTCGTTTTCTTCAAGGGAAATAATATTCAGATCATAGAATGATGCCACAGTGGATGTCTTTGATGAATCCACGGAGACAGTTCTGGTATCGCCGTCCCATGCAATGCCAATTCCCAAGGCGTTGCTTACAACTCTAAGGGGCACATAGGTACGATCGTTTATGATTCGTGGTGCCACATCTATTATTTGATAGGATTCTCCCTGGTCGTATTGAACCAGCCTGCTGTCTATAATGAGCCTCAGGTGGTCCTCACCCTTGTCAACTGTAACCGTGCGGGTTTCTCCGTCCCAACCCACTTCTGCTCCCAGTGCTTCTGCAACAAATCTTACGGGAATCAACGTTCTGTTGTCGACGATAACAGGTGCTGACAGTTCTGTAATATCATCACCGTCAACCACAAGACTTATATCTGTAGTGGCTGCACCAGCCTTCAGATTCATTGGGTTCTGGGGCAGGAATGCCAGCAGGGAAACCGCAAGGAATGTTGCCATGATTCTTTTAAACATAAATACCTCCTTTAAACATTATCCGCTAACGCGACATATACTTAATATCATAGCATAAAAAAACGTGGAAAACCACGAAGGTTAAAGAATAAAAATATAAAAATAATGTTAAATTTTGCTTAAGTAAATGTATTTTGATAAAATGAGTTTAATTTATTTCCTTTAGAGATTATAATATATAAAAGAAGGTGAATTTGTTAATAGCATGTTCTTTAATGATATTTTAATGGAAGCGTGATATATTAGTTGGGTGACTGGATTTAGTCACTGGAAGGTTTGAAATATATATTGGACAATATGGAGGTATTGATATGAAAAATAAAGCAGGCAGTATAATTGTAAGTATAATCTTGCTTGTCGTTGTAGGAGCGTTATTATACATGTTTTATCTGCAATCAGGAAGAATAAAGAAGTTGCAGGCAAGTATAGATACATTGGAAACTACCATAAACACTTTGGAAGAGGAAAAAATATTCATGAATGATACAATAAAGGCCATGGAAGCTGATTTTGATGAAAAGAACAATGAAATTGGTAAATTGAAAAGTAGAATAGAGATACTCAATGACAATGTTAATGATATTACTCGAATAAGGAGAATTTTAGAGGATAATTATGAATACTATGAAGATACGGTAGGTGAGGATAAAAAAACAATTTCTTTTATGGATATGACAGACGATGAATTGAGGATATATGACAGCTTCAAGGAAGAGTACAATGATGAAATGTTGAGGGCGGTTGAGCCTTTTACTATCATGAAGTTTTATCTTCACAGCGGTTATTTAAAGGATTATGAAACGGAATATGAATTATATAGAGAGTACGAAGAGGGCGGAATGAACTGGACAAAGG